>JBBWZU010000532.1:0-3457 GCA_039649225.1 Hyphomicrobiales bacterium
TCGGTCGGCGCGCCGCAAGCCGCGGCGAATGACATCGCGCGGCGCATCGTCGAACGGCGCAAGTCCGGCCGGCCGGCCAACACGACAACGTCCGCGCCGGCTCCACCGTTCTCCGACCTTGCGCAACTCGCGTCGATCCCCGGAATGAGTCCCGACTGGATCGCCGCCATCAGGCCGCTCGCCACCGTGTTCGGCGGCGAGACCGTCAATCCCTTGACGGCGCCACCCGGCGTCATCGCGGCGCTGCCCGGCCTCGACGCGGATCGGATCGATGCGTTCCTGAAAGCGCGCCGCGGGGCTGCGAATGCCGATGCGCTGGTGCAGATGATCGCGCCGGCGCAGCGCTATCTCAGCGTCAAGTCGCAGCGGGTCGCCTCGGTCGACCTCGACGCAAGGCTCGCGAGCGGTTACGCCAGCGCGGCGCGCGCCGTGATCGTCGTGCTGCCTCAGGATAGCCAACCTTATCGCGTCCTTATCTGGACCGCGGTGAAGTCATCCATCGTTCGTCCGACGACGCAGGGGTAGTGTCATGCGGATCGGCGCGATCTTGCGGCAATGGGTTGATGTTCTCGCCACGCTGTTTCTCGGCTGGCAGGAGCATCAGCGCGAACGGCGCGCCGTGACCCTCGCATTCGAAGGCCGGCATCTCGTCGTCCGGGATATCCAAACCGGGAAGGCGGTCCCGGCCAGCGCGTCTGAACTCAAGCGCGCGGCGCGCGATGCCTTCGTGGTGCTGGAATGTCCCGCCGACCGGCTCGTGACGCGGCAGATCAGCGTGCCGGCGCAGGCGGAGAAGTTTTTGTCGGGCGTGATCAGCAATCAGATCGAGCGGCTGTCGCCCTGGTCGCTCAATGACGTCGTCTACGGCTTCCAGACAAAACCCGGCAGCGACACGTCCGCGGCGATCGATGTGCGGATCACGATGGCCTCGCGCACCGATATCGACGCGGCGCGGCGCGAGCTGGCGGCGTTCGACGTGGAGGTCGATCGCATCGTGACGCGCGATCCGGAGAATCCCGGCGCCGGCGAAGCCGTGAAACTGTGGTCGCGCCTGACGGAAGCCTCCGGCGATCGTCTCGCGGTCGCGAGCCGGAAGATCGGCATCGGCCTCGGCGCGACCGTGGCGGCAACGCTGTGTCTGAGCCTCTGGGCGCTGGGGTCGGCCGAACTGATCGGCCGGGAGAGCGAAGACGTTGCGGCACGCATGAAGACGCTGCAGCGGCAGGTCGGCGGCCATGCGCTGTCGGCCTCGACGCCGCCGGCCGAACGCGCATGGGTTTCGAAGGAGAATTCCATCTCCAGCGTGATCCTGATCGAGGCTGTGTCGCGGGCGCTGCCGGACACCGCCTCTCTCAGCGAGATCCGCCTCGAGGGCCCGGTCCTGCGCTTGAGCGGACAGGCTAGCGACGTACCGGGCCTGCTCGCGCCGCTGGAGCAGTCCGGACATCTGACCGGCGTGCATTTCTTCGCCCCGACGACGCGTTCGCCCGACGGCAAGTCGTTCAGGTTCTCGATCGAGGCGCATGTCGAGCCGCGCATCAAAATCGCGGGGGACTGAGCGATGCTGTCCCTGAACCGCGAAATTTCCTTCGGCGAATTGTTCTCCAGTAAATCTTTCTCGGGCGAATCGTCTCTCAACCGCGAACAGATCATCTCCGTCGCGGCATTGGTGCTGCTGGTGCTGATCTGCATCGCGATGATCGGCGTTCTGTTCGAGGCGCGCGCCGTGGCGCTGCGCGAGCTGACGGAACGTCGCGATGGGCTCGAACGCCTGGAGGCGAGGGTGCGCCAGAATGCCGGCCGGCCGATTGCGGCCGCGCCGCCCGCGGCCTTCATCGAGGCGCCGACACAGGGACTTGCGAGCGCTGCGCTGCAGGCGCATCTGGCGCAACTCGCCGAGACCCAGCATGCCGGTCTGGTGCTCTCCGGCGAGGAAACCGTCAAACGCGAGGATACGCCCGACACGATCCGGCTGCAGGCGACGCTCGACATGAACATGAAGGCGCTGCGCGCGCTGCTCTACCGGCTGGAGAGCGGCACGCCCTATGTATTCGTCGACGCGCTGACGGTGCAGCCAACGAGCGTTGCGGCGGGCCGCGCCGCGGAAGATCCGCTGCTGCGGGCGACGTTGAGTTATCGCGCATTATGGCGGAAAGGGACGCCATGAGATGCGCTGCGCTCATCGGCAACGCGGTCTTGGCCAACGCGGTCCTGCTGCTGTGCTGTTCGGCGGCACTTGCTGCCGATGCGGCAGCTTTGCCGAACCCGCGCGACGGCTTGCCGAATCCTCTCGCGGCGCAAACCATGGAAGGGCTGTCGGCGACCGTCGATCGTCCGCTGTTCTCGCCGAGCCGCCGCGCGCCTGCGCCGCCGCCGGTGCCGGCCGCCGAGGCTCCCGCACCGCCGCCACCCCCGGCCCCGCCGCCGAATGTGGTGCTGGTCGGAATCGTGATGGACGGGGAAAGCGCGCGCGCGGTCATTCGCGCCGGCGCCGACAAGAAAATCATGCGCGCGCGGATCGGCGACGATGTCGGCGGCTGGAAAGTCGCTCAGATCGAGGGACGCAAGCTGGTTTTGTCGCTCGACGATCGCCTTGCCACATTCACGCTGTTCAATAATCGCGCCGGCGAGCCGCGCGCAATCAATGAAGCTGCCGCGCCCAACCTGTTGGGCAGGACGGAGAATCCGCCGCCGCAGTCGGGGCCGGGGCAAAATTCGGCGGCGGCGAATTCAGATGCAAATAATTCCCGGAAACGTCGGCACCGGCGCGATTAATCGGCGCGCGCGCGCGGATTTCACCTCGCGCAAAAACATCTTAATTTCCTCCGGAAATAACGCGCGTGTCCAAAATGGTCTTTGCTTCGCCGTATATGGATCGGCGTTCGCCGCACAAACTCCACCGTTAAGCATCACGCTACCTTTTACAGAATTTGAAGAACAGGCGCCGTGAGGACACGCCTGTTGATTGGCTTTGGTTGACGGGTTTTCCGTTTCGCGCTGCCGGTCTCCGGTCGCGCCGATGCGGACGCCGCGGGGGCGGGGTGGGGCGGGAGTAGTTGAGTTGATTTGGGTACGGGGACGTTTCTTCGATATTTCACAAGCTTGCGCCGGGCTCGCGCTTTGCTGCGCATTAACGGGTTGTGCGTCATCCAATGTCAGCCTCGGTGCTGCCGCAGCGCCAAGCAGCAGCGCGATCGATACCATCCGCAGCGCCGACGTCAGCGCGCGTTTCCCGACCGAACCCGATGAAAGGTCGGGCGAGCGCAACGAGGCGCCGCGGCCATTCCTGTTTCCCGGTTCCGAGAGGGATCCCGAGCCGCAGCGCGAGCCGCAGGATCCGAATATCCGCAGCGCCTCGTTGCAACCCGCCGCGTCGCTGAAAGGCGACGGCGTCGAGATCAATTTCGACGGCGCCGATATGCAGACGGTGGCCAAGACATTGCTCGGGGACATTCTG
>JBBWZU010000557.1:0-7830 GCA_039649225.1 Hyphomicrobiales bacterium
GTCATGACGCGCCGCGCGCCGTCTTGAATGCCGCGACATCGTCCGGCGTTCCGATCGCGGTTCCGCTCGCGCCATCGGCGATGCGTTTCACGAGTCCGGACAGGACCTTGCCGGCGCCGACTTCATAGAATGATGTCACGCCGTTCGCCGCCATGTAGGTGACGCACTCGCGCCAGCGCACCGTGCCGGTCACCTGCTCGATCAGGGATTTGACTATTTCCGCCGGATCCGTGACGGCACGCGCCAGCACGTTGGCGACCAGCGGCACGGCGGGCGGCTTCACAGTGACCGCGCCAAGCGCCCGCGCCATCGCGTCGGCCGCCGGCTGCATCAGCGCACAATGGAATGGCGCGGAGACCGGCAGCAGCATCGCGCGCCTGGCGCCTTTGGCCTTCGCAATCTCGATCGCGCGTTCGACCGCGGCCTTGTTGCCGGATACCACCACCTGGCCGCCGCCATTGTCGTTTGCGGCTTGCGCGACCTCGCCTTGCGCGGCTTCGGCGGCGACCGCGCAGGCGGCCTCGAACTCGAGCCCGAGCAGCGCCGCCATCGCGCCGACGCCGACCGGCACGGCCGCCTGCATGGCCTTGCCGCGGATGCGCAGCAGCCGCGCGGTGTCGGCGATCGTGAGCGAACCCGCGGCGGCGAGCGCGGAATATTCGCCCAGCGAGTGCCCGGCCACGAACGCGGCATCGCGTTTGAGATCCAGCCCGGCTTCGGCCTCGAGCACGCGCACGGCGGCGAGCGAGACCGCCATCAGCGCCGGCTGGGCGTTCTCGGTCAGCATGAGCCGGTCGGCCGGTCCCTCCCACATGATCGCGGTGAGCTTGTCGCCCAGCGCGTCATCGACTTCGGCGAACACGCTGCGCGCGGATGCGAAATTGTCGGCGAGCGCCTTGCCCATGCCGACCGCCTGGCTGCCTTGGCCGGGAAAAACGAACGCAATGGACATGACGGGCCCTCAGAAAACACGATGGCCGTAAGACACCGGAGGCATTCGGCTGTCAAGCCAATGAAACCCGTCATGGACGACACGCTGAGGCATCCGTTGATGTGTTTAGGTATTCGCACTAATGCGGCAATCAGCCCGCTCTTGGCTCAAATACTACCAGTACGGCACTCATGGACCACAGGTGCGCTTGCGGTCGCGTCGAATAAAACCATTCAGGAACCTTTTGCTGCAAAAGTGTTTCACAGGGTGGCATCAAGACGTCAGGCTCGCCGTGGATCCATTGGTTAGCGAAGCGGAGCTTGCGCGCGCGCATGGCGATCCGCGGTTCAAGCAGGTGCTGCTGGCCCGAAGCCTGGAGCAGCTCCTCGACATGCTCTACCGCAACCAGCACCTCGCCTACGAACCGGCGGGCGCGCAGAGCCTGCGCGAGGGCGCCGCGATGGCGGTCCGCCTTGCCGACCAGATCCGGGCGATCGACGACCAGTTGAGCGCCAAAACGGCGGCGCGATAGCGCCGTTTGGGGTGTTTTGCGCCTTGCGCCCCGGCAAAATCCGCGTATAAAGCCCGCTCTCCGCTTGATCCCGGCCGGGAGCTGAACGGACGGCCTGCCCTTTGGGGCCGGTAGGGCTGCATGGCCCGGCGTCCCGTGTTCCCGCCTTCCTGAGAACTTTCGCTTGCCTTCCCGAAGGGCACGAAGGGCTTGGCGCCGGACGAGCGAATCGCAAGGGAAAGGCATAAGCATGCCATTGTATGAACACGTCTACCTGGCGCGCCAGGACTTGAGCACGCAGCAGGTCGAGGAAATGACCAGCGCCTACAAGGCGGTGATCGAAGGCCTTGGCGGCAAGCTGGTGAACCCGCCGGAATACTGGGGCGTCAAGACGCTCTCGTTCCGCATCAAGAAGAACCGCAAGGCGCATTTCACCTTGCTCCGGCTCGACACCCCGCCGGCCGCCATCACCGAGGTCGAGCGCCAGCAGCGTCTCTCCGAAGACGTGCTGCGCTACATCACGGTGCGCGTCGACGAGCACGAGGAAGGTCCCTCGGCGATGATGCGCAAGGCCGACCGGGACCGCGAGCGCGACGAGCGCGGCGGTGGCCGCTTTGACCGTGGCGACCGCTTCGATCGCGGCGACCGGGGTGATCGTGGGCCGCGGCGTGAGCGCGGACGCGACGACGAAGCAGCGGCCGAGGAGTAAGCACCATGCAATTCGCAGCAGCAGCCGGCCGCCGGCCCTTCTTCCGCCGCCGCAAGACCTGCCCGTTCTCGGGCACCAACGCGCCGAAGATCGACTACAAGGACGTCAAGCTCTTGCAGCGCTACATCTCGGAGCGCGGCAAGATCGTGCCGAGCCGCATCACGGCGGTCTCGAACAAGAAGCAGCGGGAGCTCGCCCGCGCGATCAAGCGCGCGCGCTTTCTCGGCCTGTTGAACTACGTCATCAAGTAAGGCTACGCGATCAACGCGCGTGCAGCCGGGCGGTCTCGCCCGGCCGACATCAAGAGACCGGCGGAATGACCCGCCGGTCGATGGTTGGGGCGGGCGAGCCTTGCTTGCCGCCTCTAACCGCTCGAAGAGCGGGACAGCTGGCGATGATGCAGATCTTGCTCATTGGAATCGGCGCGGGCGCAACGTCCGCGCTTTTGTTCGCCTCGATCATGTCGGGCTCGCCGCTGGCGTTCGTGCTCGCCAATCTGGCGCAGCTTCCGATCATGCTGGCGGCGATCGGCTGGACCCATGTCTCCGCGCTCATCGCGGTCTTGGCCGCCGCCGCCGGGCTTGCGCTCCTCACCAGCGGGTCGATCGCATTCGCGTTCCTGCTCGGCATCGGCCTGCCGGCATGGTGGATCGGATACCTGACGCTGCTCGCCCGGCCGGTCGCCGGCGCCGAACAGCCGAGCGTCGAATGGTATCCGATTGGCCGCATCGTCGTGTGGACGGCGATCGGCGCGGCGCTGGTCGTGCTCGTCTCGATGCTGCGCTACGGGTTCGACACCGCGCAGATGCAAGGCGGAATGCGCCGCGAGCTCGAGCGCGCCTTGCGGTTCCTGTCCGGCACGACGGCGGATGCGCCGCTGCGGCTCCCGGTCAAGGACCCGGAGGCGCTGCTCGACATCCTGGTGCTGATCGTGCCGCCGATGAAGGCCACCGCCTTGACCATCACCAGCCTGTTCAATCTGTGGCTCGCCGCGCTGATCGTGCGCGTGTCCGGACGGCTCAAGCGGCCATGGCCGCAGATCGCCGCCATGGCGTTTCCGCCGTTCGCACCGGCGGCGCTCGCGGTCGCGGTCGCCGGCACCTTCGTGCCCGACATGATCGGCATCGTCGCCGGGCTGTTCACCGCCAGCCTGCTGCTCGCCTATGCGCTGCTCGGCCTTGCGGTGATGCACATCGTCACGCTCGGCATCAATGGCCGGGCTTTCGTCCTGACCGGCCTCTATCTCGCCATCGGCGTGTTCGGCTGGCCGATCATATTGCTGTCGCTGCTCGGCCTTGCCGAAACCATTCTCGGGCTGCGTGCCCGCGTCGCGGCGCGGCGCGGACCGCCGCCCGGTCCCCTCACCGTCAATCGCAATTAGTCAAACAGAAGGAGAGACCCAATGGATGTGATTTTGCTGGAGCGTGTTGGCAAGCTTGGCCAGATGGGCGACGTCGTCCGCGTCAAGGACGGCTTTGCGCGCAACTTCCTGCTGCCGCAGGGCAAGGCGCTGCGCGCCACCAAGGACAGCCGCGCCAAGTTCGAGGGCATGAAGGTGCAGCTCGAGGCGCGCAACCTCGAGGCCAAGAAGGAAGCCGAAGCCGTCGCCGCCAAGCTCAACGGGCAGAGCTTCATCGTGGTGCGCCAGGCCTCCGAATCCGGCCAGCTCTACGGCTCGGTGTCGGCGCGCGACATCGCCACCATCGTCACCGGCGGCGGTTTTACCGCCGAGCGCAGCCAGATCGCGCTGCATAACCCGATCAAGATGATCGGCCTTCATGCCATTCTGGTCGTGCTGCACCCGGAGGTCGAGGCCAAGATCTCGATCAACGTGGCGCGCAATGCCGATGAGGCGGAACGCCAGGCGCGCGGCGAGGACGTGACGCGGCGGCGCGACGAGGAGGAAGAAGATGCGGCCGCCGCCGCCGAGGCGGCAGCGTTCTTCGAGAAGCCCGAAGATGCGGCCGTCGATCAGGGCAGCGGCGAGGACGAGAAAGCCGACTGAGACAGTTCGGGCGGGGCCGCCTCCACAATCGGAGGCGGCGGGATGTTCAGCTCGACCTGACCGGGCGCGGCGGTTGTCGCGGCTCCGGCCGGGCTCTGCGGCGGCGCGCCCTGCTGCGCAGCAGCCGGAACCGACGGGGCCGTGGCGGTGGTTTGCTTCGCCTCTTCGGCTGACGATTCGGCCGGCGGTTCGGGCGGCTTGGCGAGCGGGCTTACAAACGCCGGCTCCGCCGGCGCCGGGCGCGCCACGGTCTCCGGCTCTTGCGACTTGGTGGGGCGCTGCTTGCCGCGCAGCAACTGTTTCTGCTTTTGCGTTCCGGCGGCGGCGGCTCCTGGTCCCTCTCCGGCGGGATGCGCGGCAGCCAGCTGCTCTTGCTTCTTGGCTCGTGCTTCCCGCGCTTCCCTGGCCTTCTCGCGCGCTTCCTTGACGGCTTCCCTGGCCTTTGCCCTGGCATCGCTCTCTTCGCCCGGCGCAACGGTTGCGGCGGCGCCCTTCTTGCCCGCGGGCCCGCTCCCGGCAGACACCAGATAGGCCGCCATCGCGGCGCTCATTTCGGCGCCGGTCGTGTAATGCTGGCGCAGGAACCCCGCCACCTGCCCGCTCTTGGCCAGCCCTTGCGGACTCTTGTGACAGGCCGAGCAGGTCGAAGCGAAGACCTTGGGCGCGTCCTTGGGATCGCTGAGAACCGATTGGGCGCGTAGCTGTGTCACGCCGGCCGCAGCCGCCACGATCGCGCCGGCCAACATGAAACGGCGGAATCCGGACAAATGCCATTCTCCTCGATGCGCGCGCCGCCGCGCGAGTAGCCCTTGATAGATGTGTAGCTTATTTGCCGACGAATGGGAGCAAAATTGCGCTGCGCTGCGTTCTCGGTTCCCGCAATGCGATAAACGCTGACCTGCCATACACTACGGGATTGCCGCTCAGCCCTAACTTTGTTCTAATGGAGGTATTAGCTTAGTTACTGACCCGCGCGGTTGCGGGGCGTCCCTTCGGTCAACAACGCGTTCGCGGCATCGTCTCCAGCTTTTCTGCCGCGCCGCTGGCCGGTCGGGCTTGTGTTGGTGACGGCCGATGGATCGCCTGCTTCAACGTGTGTTGCGGTCATTCATACAGCGCGGAACGCTGCGCCTGACGACCGCGCGCGGCACCACATGGGAATTCGGCGACGGCTCAGGCAAGCCGGTCGTGGTCCGCTTCACGACCCCGGCGGCGGAGCGCGCCGTTCTGTTCGACCCCGAGCTCGCCGTCGGCGAATGCTACATGGACGGCACCTTGGTCATCGACCAGGGCTCGCTCGCCGATCTCCTCGAACTGGCGATGTCGCAGGACGCGAGCGGAAAGCCGCCGCGCTGGGCCCGCCCGCAATGGCTCATCCGCTACATCCTGCGCCGGCTGGCGCAATTCAACGTTCCTCTCCGCTCGCGGCGCAACGTCGCGCATCATTACGATCTCGACGGCCGGCTGTATTCGCTGTTCCTCGATGCCGACCGGCAATACAGCTGCGCCTATTTCGAGCATCCCGAGCAATCGCTCGACGATGCGCAACTCGCCAAGAAGCGCCACCTTGCCGCCAAGCTGCTGCCCCGGGGCGAGGATCACGTGCTCGATATCGGTTCGGGCTGGGGCGGGCTTGGACTGTATCTGGCCGAGATCTGCGGCGCGCGCGTCACCGGCGTCACGCTTTCGCAAGAACAGCACAAGCTGTCGCGCGCGCGCGCGGAGGAAAAAGGACTCGGCGGCCGGGTCGATTTCCGGCTGCAGGACTATCGCGAGATCAAGGAACGGTTCGACCGCATCATTTCGGTCGGCATGTTCGAGCATGTCGGCGTCGGCTACTTTGATGCGTTCTTTCAAAAGTGCGCCGAGCTGCTCGCCGATGACGGCGTGATGATGCTGCATTCGATCGGCCGCTCCGAGGGTCCGGGCATCACCAATCCGTGGATCGCGAAATACATTTTCCCCGGCGGATACATTCCGGCGCTGTCCGAGGTCCTGCCGGCGATCGAGCGCGCAGGACTTCTTGTCGATGACGTGGAGATTCTTCGGCTGCATTACGCCGAGACGCTGAAGATCTGGCGCGAGCGGTTCCTGGCGCATCGCGAAGAGGTCGAGCGGCTTTACGATGCGCGTTTCGTGCGCATGTGGGAATTCTATCTGGCATCCTCGGAAATGAGCTTCCGCGAACAGAACATGATGGTATTCCAGCTGCAGCTGACAAAGCGACAGGGTGTGGTTCCGATCACCCGCGACTACATCATGCGGGAAGAAGCGCGCCTGCGCGGGCTCGAAGGCGGCAGCCGCGTGCCGCTGCGACTCGCCGGCGAGTAGAGTTTGGTCCCTCGCCTCGGACATAAGTCCGTCAAGCGCTTCCATCACGATGTGATCGTAAAAATTCTGTTGCCGGTGAGAATCGGGGACAGTGGCAGATCGGAAAATCTCCCAATCGCCATTGTGCGAGTGCAGTGCTAATAGCCGACTCCCATAAGCACACGAGTGCGGCACCTCATTCATGGCTATCGACCAGACCGCGCGTAAGTCCGCGCCCGAAAACGTCCCGGTGTTCCGCGCTGCACCGCACAATATCGAAGCGGAACAGGCGCTGCTGGGCGCTATCCTGGTCAACAACGAGGCGTTCTACCGCGTCTCCGATTTTCTCGAGCCGGCTCATTTCTTCGAGCCGATCCACCAGAAGATCTACGAGCTCACCTCCAGCCTGATCAGGGCCGGCAAGGTCGCCAGCCCGGTGACGCTGAAGACGTTCCTGCCGCCCGATCTCGACGTCGCCGGCATGACGCCGAGCCAGTATCTGGCGCGTCTCGCCGCCGAAGCCACCACCGTCATCAATGCCGAGGACTACGGCCGCACCATCTACGATCTCGCCATCCGCCGTACCCTGATCATCATCGGCGAGGACGTCGTCAACGTTGCCTATGATGCGCCGGTCGATCTGCCGCCGCGCGAGCAGATCGAGGACGCCGAGCGGCGGCTCTACGAGCTGGCCGAGACCGGGCGTTACGATGGCGGCTTCCAGCGCTTCGCGACCGCGCTGACCACGGCCGTCGACGTGGCGGCGAAGGCCTACCAGCGCGACGGAAACCTGTCGGGACTCGCGACCGGCATCACGGATCTCGACCGCATGCTGGGCGGTCTGCAGAAATCGGATCTTGTCGTCCTCGCCGGCCGCCCCGGCATGGGGAAAACTGCGCTCGCCACCAACCTCGCCTACAACATCGCGAAAGCCTGGCGCGGCGAAGTGCGCCCCGACGGCCGCATGGAATCGGTCGACGGCGGCATCGTCGGCTTCTTTTCCTGCGAAATGTCGGCCGAGCAGCTCGCAACCCGCATCATCGCGGAGCAGACCGAGATCCCGTCCTATCGCATCCGGCGCGGCGAGATCGATCCGTCCGACTTCGACAAGATCGCCCAGATGGCGCGCGAGATGGAGGCGCTGCCGCTTTACATCGACGAGACCGGCGGCCTCTCGATCTCGCAGCTGACCGCGCGCGCGCGCCGGCTCAAGCGCCAGCGTGGGCTCGATATGCTGGTGATCGACTATATCCAGCTGCTGTCCGGCTCGGGCAAGCGCGCGTCCGAAGGGCGCGTGCAGGAGGTGACCGAGATCACCACCGGCCTCAAGGCTTTGGCGAAAGAACTTCAGGTGCCGATTTTGG
>JBBWZU010000516.1:0-2524 GCA_039649225.1 Hyphomicrobiales bacterium
TCGAGCTCGGCCGGGCGCTGCGTCACCAGACCAAGGAACACGCCGTATTTGCGGCCTTCCTTGGCGATGCGCGACAGCGCCTTGCGGGTCGGGCCAAAACCGATCGACCGGTCGGCCGACGCATAGCGATGCGCCTCCTCGCAGACGAACAGCAGCGGGAACGCGCCGTCGCTCCACAGGCCGAAATCGAACGCCATGCGGCAGAGCACCGACACCACCGAGTCGACCACTTCGGCCGGGAAGCCGGCGAGCTGCATGATGGTCATCGGCATGCCGTTGGCCGGCAGGCGGAACAGCTGGCGCAAGGTTTCGCCCATGGTGTCGCCGCCGACATTGGCATTGTCGAACATGAAGGCGTAGCGCGGATCGTTGCGCACCGTGTCGATGCGCGTGATCAGCTTGTGATAGATCATGCGCGAGGAGCGGTTCTCGAGCTTGCCCATGCGCTCATCGATCAAGGCGACAAGGTCGGCGAGCCGATAGGGCACCGGCGTGTCGCCGGTATAGCCGGTCGTCTTCGGGTCGGTGCGCTTGAGCGTCGGCCGGTCGCCCGAGCGGTATTGTACGGTGTAATTGCTCTTGGCCTGCGGAATGAGCTCCGCCAGGACCGCGATCTCCTCGTCGACGCCCGGACGGCCGCCGAAGAAGACGTCGATCGTTTCCTCGAAATTGAACAGCCAGAACGGGAGCTTGAGATTGCGCGGATTGAGCACCAGCGCGCGGTCGCCGAAGCAACGCGCGTATTCATTGTGACCGTCGAGCAGGAACAGCCGCAGGTTCGGGCGCGCCTCGAGGATCTGGTTCAGGATCAGCGCGACGCCGCTCGATTTGCCGACGCCCGTGGTGCCGAGGATGGCGAAATGCTTGCTCAGCATTTCGTCGACATTGACGTAAGCGCCGATGGTCGGGTCCTGCTGCAGGTGGCCGATGTCGATCGTATCGGACCCGGAGATATCGTAGATCAGGCGCAATTCGTCGCGCGTGATCAAGGCGGCCGGATCGCCGATCGCCGGATAGTCCGTGACGCCGCGCTGGAAATAGTGCGCACCACTGTCGCGCTGCTTGATCTCGCCCATCATGTCGAGGCGCGCGGTGGCGCAATAGCCCTGCTCGCGTCCTGCGGACGAGGCTTCGAGCGACACCTCGGTGACCATGCCGATCAGGATCGACTGGGCGCGCCGGATGCGCAGGAACTTGCCGACCGTGATCGAGGCCTCGCTGGCCGGATCGAGGCTTTCGACCGGCAAACCAACGCCGGCCTGCGAGCCGCTCACGGACAAGACATGTCCACAGGTCGGATTCACCGCCAATCCCGTTGAGCCAGAAATTTGGCCAGCGCCCACTGTTGCCTCCGCAACCTGAAAAAAACAGGGCGGTCGCCCCCGAGCGATCCGCAATCTCGGATCGTGTAACAATTCACACTCTAGATCGGATTAATAAGCCCCACCCTCGGCTCCTTCCCCGAGGGGAACTTTTCCGTGGTCTTTAACATGAGGTTAATCGGGCCCCGGGCGGCGTCAGCCTAGCCGGGCGGCACAGTGATGAAGTGCTTGCGGACCATTGCATTTTCCCGCCAAGGCGCTATATGGGTGGTGTCCTGCAGTTAAGGACATCTCATAACGGTCGGAGTATCCGATCGGTTCTTGAGAGTGGGCCCCGCCCGGGACCCGCTCTTTTTTGTTACCTGAAACCCGGCAAGAAACGCGATTAAGTCCGGACGGGCATGGTCGAAACGATCGAAACGCAACAGATGGCCGCGCAAGACTTGTCTGCGCAGGAAGATTTGGCCGAACCTCGCCTCATCGTCGAGCAGGGCATGGCTGCGCGCGTCGCCGCGATTGCCGCGCCGGTGCTGATCGGCCTTGGGTATCGGCTGGTGCGGGTGAAAATTTCCGGGACCGCGAGCCTCACCGTGCAAATCATGGCGGAGCGCGCGGACGGCAGCATGACGATCGAGGACTGCGAGGCTTCCTCGCGCGCGCTCTCGCCGGTGTTCGACGTCGAAGACCCGATCGATCGCGAGTACCGATTGGAGCTGTCCTCGCCCGGCATCGACCGGCCGCTGGTGCGCCGCTCGGATTTCGTGCGTTATGCGGGTCACGAGGCAAAAATCGAAATGGAAGTCCCGCTCGGCACCCAGAAACGCTTCCGCGGCATCGTGCTCGGGGTCGAGGGCGATGCGGCGCGGCTGCGCCCGCGGGACGCCGAAAGCGAAGCCGCTGGTGTCCTGCTGCCGATCGCCGACATGGCGGAAGCCCGGCTGGTGCTGACCAACGCGCTCGTCACCGAGTCGCTGCGGCGCGGCAAGCAGCAGGCGCGCGGGAAAGACACCGACCAACCGCGCCCCGACGCGCGTCATACCGATCAAACGCGCGCGGATGCGCGCCGCAACAACACCCGTTCGCACGCCAAACAGCTGCACGCGAGCGAGAACGAAGGAGAATGACCCATGGCCGTCAGCGCCAACCGGCTTGAGCTGCTGCAGATCGCCGACGCGGTTGCCCGCGAGAAGTCGATCGACCGC
>JBBWZU010000561.1:0-2502 GCA_039649225.1 Hyphomicrobiales bacterium
CTGTTGTAGCTGCGCGGGTTCATATGCGCTCACGTCACCGGAATGCCATAATTAGATATACATATTGTATATTCAAATTAAGCGCCGTCGCAAAGGAGCTTCGCGATGCAAGCAATTCTCATCGTCACGCTGGTCTTGCATGTTCTCTCGGGCGTGTTCTGGGCCGGCTCGACCTTCGCATTGGCGCGCATCGGCGGCAATCAAGCGGACCGGTTTTTCCGCCCGCAGATGGGCGCCGCCGCGGTCGCGATCGTGACCGGCGGCGTGCTCGGATTTCTGCTTCATCGCGGCCCGCCCGGTATCCAGGAGCACCTGCTCGCCATCGGCGCACTGAGCGCATTGCTTGCCGCCGCCGTTCAAGGCGCGAGTGCCCACGTCGTGAAACAATTGCCGGCGGCCGAGGCGGGCGACGCATTTGCGGCAAGCAGCGGTCTCGCCATCAGCCAGCGCATCGCGGCAGCGCTGCTCGCGATCACGGTCATCTGCATGGCGGCGGCGCGCTACGCCTGATCAAACGCGGGTGAAAGGCAAAGTCATGCGACTATTCATCCTTGGTGCCACCGGCGGGACCGGCCGGCAACTCATCGACCAGGCGCTCGCGCGCGGCCATCAGGTCACGGCGTTCGTCCGCTCGCCAGAAAAACTCGGCGCACAACGCGAAGGCTTGAGCGTGCGGCAGGGCGATCCGCGTGACGCCGCCGCCCTCAGGGCCGCGCTGAGCGGTCATGATGCGGTGCTATCCGCGCTTGGCCCGCCCGGGCCGCGCAGATCAACAATCCTGTCAGATAGCGCGCGCAGTACCGTGTCGGCGATGCAATCTGCGGGAATACGCCGGCTGCTGGTCGTGTCAGCCGCGATCCTGTTCGAGGACATGGGCGCCCTCGCCACACTGCTGCGCCGCACGTTGCTCAGGAACGTCGTGCTCGGCTCGGGTGAGATGGAGCAGGTCGTCACGGCGAGCAATCTCAACTGGACCATCGTGCGTCCGCCACGGCTGACGAACGGAGCGCTGACCGCGCGCTACAAGGTCGCAGACGATCGCTTCCCCTCCGGCAAGCGCATGCTCAGCCGCGCCGACGTTGCGCACTTTCTGCTGGACGAACTTGCCCACGGCGCACACATGCGCCGGATCGTCGGCCAGGCCGGATGAGAGAAACGGTTCAGGCGGTCGCGATGTACTCGCGCAGCGCTTCGGTTTCGTGCTCGATCTCGTGCAGCCGCGACTTCACCACGTCGCCGATCGAGATCACGCCGGTGAGCCGACCCTCATCGACCACCGGAAGATGGCGGAACTTGCCTGCCGTCATGCGCTCCATGATGAACGCAATGGTGTCGGTCTCGGTGCAGGTAATGACCTTGCGCGTCATCACGGCGCCGACATTCTCTTCCAACGCCGCATGCCCGCGTTCTCCGATCACGCGCACGATGTCACGCTCGGACAGGATACCGGCCACCCTGTTGTCCGCTCCGGTCACGATGACAGCGCCGATGCGGCGCTCCGACAACAGCTTGACGGCTTCGGAAAGCGTGGCGGTGGGCGCAATCGTTACGACGTCGCGGCCCTTGTGCGACAGGATCGCTCGAACAGTCATGGGCTCTCTCCCTGTGGGGAGCGCCCGGCACGGCACAAAGGTCGTTCGTCGCCCAAACTGGACGCCGGACGAACCCTCGGAGTCCGTCACCTGGCGCCTTGCCGAAAACGTGGGCGCGAATCGTGTCTATGACAAGACAAGGCTGCCAATAATCGATGCTGCGGTGCACGCTCGCGGAACAACAAGGCTTGTCTTTGGGTCACGCGCGTGCGCGCCCGTCTGGCGCGCTAATGAACGACCGGTGTCTTGTCCGGCCCGTCGCCGGTACCGCCGGCCGGCGCAGCCTTGATCGGATCGAACAGCGCGAAGGCCAAAAGCCCGGCGAGGAATCCGCCGATATGCGCCTGCCAGGCGATCGCCTGCTCGCCGCCGTCGATCGACAGCGACCCGATCCCGAACAGAAGATTGAGCCCGAACCACACCGCCAGAAAAGCCAGCACCCGTGGATCGCGCAGCACCGCGATCAGCGGCAGCGCCGGCACGCTGTAGGCTGCCGGATCATTGCGTCCGATCAGCCCCAGTGGCCCGGAGTTCTGGAATGCAAAGCGCATCGCGGCCGCCATGAATCCGGAGATCGACGCCGACGCGCCGATCACCGGCACCAGCGCGCCGACATGCGTTGCGAGATGCGCGGCCGCGCCGGCGGCAGCCGTCACGGCGAAGAACGCAAGATAACGTGACACGCCGAAGCGGCGCGCCACCGGCGTGCCGAAGGCGAGCAGCCACACGCCGTTGAGGCCGAGATGCGTGATGTCGCCGTGGATGAACGCGTAAGTCACGAAGGTCCAGATCTCGGCGCCGAGCCCGCCCGGCAATCCGCCTTGCGCGAGCAGCGTTGCGTCGTAGCGGGCCGGAATGAACGAGAACATCAGCAGCAGCTCGATGTCCTGCTCCGGGGTCAGCACCCACA
>JBBWZU010000579.1:0-2910 GCA_039649225.1 Hyphomicrobiales bacterium
TAAACGCCGGTATGGGAATGGCATGATCCAGCGTTTGCCCAGCGTCCGCCCATGCTGAAGTTGCCGAGCCTCACGCCGCGCCAGTATCTGATCGTGGCGCACGATCTTGCCGTGACGGTGCTCGCGATCCTCGCGAGCTTTTATATCCGCTTCGAGGAAGGGGGCCTTTCCGAACGGCTCGACTGGCTGCTCCGGTTCCTGCCCGGCTTCGTCATCTATGCGGGCTTCATCTATCTGATGTTCGGGCTGCATACCTCGAAGTGGCGCTTCACCTCGCTGCCCGACCTCTCCAAGATCGCGCGCGCCTCCGCCGTGCTGGCGCTGTCGCTGCTGGTGCTCGACTACATCCTGGTCTCGCCGCAGGTCTTTGGGGCGTTCTTCTTCGGCAAGATCACCATCGCGCTCTACTGGTTCGTGCAGATGGCCTTCCTCGCCGGCTCGCGCGTCGCCTACCGCCAGTTCCGCTATGTGCGCACGCAGCAGCATGCGCGCGGCGCGCCATCCGTGCCGACGCTGGTGCTCGGCCGCGCGGCCGATGCCGAAGTGCTGCTGCGCGCGATCGAGAGCGGCGCAGTCAGCCGGGTACGGCCGGTCGGGATCCTGTCGCCGTCGGTCGCGGACCGCAGGCAGTCCATCCGCGGCGTGCCGGTGGTCGGCGGCCTCGACGATCTCGAGCAAGTGGTGCGCGATAGCGAAGCAGCCGGCACGCATATCGTGCGGCTGATCTTCACGCCGTCGGCGCTGGTGCCCGAAGCCGCACCGGAATCAACTTTGATGCGCGCGCGCCGGCTTGGCCTGCAAACCAGCCGTCTGCCGACATTGACCGACGGCGGCGAGGCGCTGCAGCTTGCGCCGGTCGCGGTGGAGGACCTGCTGCTGCGGCCGAGCGTCAAGATCGACTATTCGCGGCTCGAACAGGTCGTGCGCGGCAAGTCGATCATCGTCACCGGCGGCGGCGGCTCGATCGGCGCCGAAATCTGCGACCGCGTGGTGACGTTCGGCGCGGCGCGGCTGCTGGTCGTCGAGCACTCGGAGGTCGCGCTCTATACGATACTGGAAACGCTGCGAATCAAGGGCACGGCGGCCGCGATCGACGGCCGCATCGCGGACGTGCGCGACCGCGAGCGGATCATGCGCCTGTTCGCGGATTTCAAGCCGGACATCGTATTCCACGCGGCGGCGCTCAAGCACGTGCCTCTGCTCGAGCGCGACTGGGGCGAGGGCGTCAAGACCAACGTGTTCGGTTCGGTGAACGTGATCGACGCCGCGACCGCCGCGGGCGCGGGTGCGCTGGTGATGATCTCCACCGACAAGGCGATCGAGCCGGTCTCGGTGCTCGGTGCGACCAAGCGGCTCGCCGAAATGTACGCACAGGCGCTCGACGCGGATTTCGCGCATCGCTCCGGCGCAAAGCCTGCTGCGCGCTTGATCGCGGTGCGTTTCGGCAATGTGCTCGCTTCGAACGGCTCGGTGGTGCCGAAATTCAAGGCGCAGATCGAGGCCGGCGGACCGGTGACGGTCACGCATCCCGACATGCTGCGCTACTTCATGACGATCCGCGAAGCCTGCGATCTCGTCGTCACGGCGGCGAGCCACGCGCTCGGACCCGAGCGCGCCGATGTGTCGGTCTATGTGCTCAACATGGGCCAGCCCGTCAAGATCGTGGAGCTTGCCGAGCGCATGATCGCGCTCTCAGGGCTCGAGCCGGGGCGCGATATCAAGATCGAGTTCACCGGGGCGCGGCCGGGCGAGCGGCTGAACGAGATCCTGTTCGCGCACAACGAGCCGATCGTCGAGATCGGCATTGTCGGCATCGTGGCGGCAAAGCCGAGCATTCCCTCGGTCGAGACGATGCGCGGATGGCTTGGCACGCTGGAGCAGGGCCTCGCACGCAACGACCGCTCGGTGATCTACCAGGTGCTGTGCGACGCGGTGCCGGATTTCCGCGGCGAGGCGGCTTGAGTTGTCTGCTTCAAGGACGAACGGACGCTTTGGCGTCCCGCAACAGGCTTGCATCGATCAGTGCCGCAATCGCCTCCCGCGATCGCGCTGGCCTGTTCTGTTTCAGCGCCATCCAGGGCTCCTGCTCGATCATGCTCTCCAGCATGTCGTCAGGAATGGACGCCGGAAACGAGAACAGGCTCCAGACCGTTGACACGAACGGCTCGGTCAGTCCGAGCTTTGCGGCGATCAGCGCCTTGCCGCGTTCGGGATGCGCGCGGGCTTCTTGTGAGGTCCCTATAAGGACGCGCAGCAAGTCCACGATAGCCTTGCGCTTGGCGGGGTCCTGCAAGACTCCGGTCGTCGTATTCAGATTGAACCGCTCCCGATAGGCCGCGCCCTGCAAGATCACCGCATCTGCGCCGAGCGCCGCGACGGATTTTTCCGCCGCCGGCTCCCAGATCGAGACGGCATCGACATCGCCACGCGCGAGCGCCGCGGGCATTTCGGGCGGCATCAGGCCGACGACGGTCACGTCCGCTTCCGACAGACCGGCGCCACGCAACATCTTCACGATGGAGAAGTGAGCCGAGCTGTTCAACTGCGTGGCGATCTTCTTGCCGCGCAGATCGGAGGCGCTCGCAATTCCGGCGGAGCGCCGCGCGATGATGCGATAGCTGTACTCGGCGACGGTCAAGATGACGCGAATGTCCGGATTGGCGGTGGAGCGCAGCAACGCCTGCGTCTCGGCGTTCGTGACGGTGTCGACCTTGCCCTCGGTCAGCAACGGAATGGCGCCGCCCGTAAGGGCGATCGCATCACGCAATGGTCCCTCCGCCGCGAGATAGATCGGCAAGGTCTCGATTGTCGTGAGGTTGATCCCGACCCTCAGTCTCTCCGCCGCGGCGCAGTTCGGGCTGGTTGACAAGACTGCCGCCAGTGCGCCGGCCGTAGCGAATGCAAAGAGGA
>JBBWZU010000525.1:0-5677 GCA_039649225.1 Hyphomicrobiales bacterium
GTGACGTGATCGGACAGCTTCTCGATCGCGGTGTTGAGCAGCTCGACCACCATCAGCAGCAGGATGACGCCGATCAGCGTGAGCCGCTTCCAGGCGAGCGGCGACAAGAAGAACGCCAGCGGCACCGCGAGCACCAGCGCGATGATTTCCTCGCGGAAGGCGGCTTCGGAACTCGCCGCGGCTTTCAGGCCTGCCCACGAGTTGAGCGTCGCGCGCCAGATACGAAGCAAGAAGTCTCTCCCGTCAAAGGACAGGCGCGGCGGTGGCCGCGCCCACGACTCGCTATCAGAGGAGATATCCTTACCTCAAAAACCAGAATGGCTTTGTTCCGCCAAACATAACCCTTGATTGTACAACTTATATATCTCTCGTAATACGCTTTTAGCTCCAGGCCCGGGCCGTTACGCCGCGCCGGCCCGCACGCCCTGCCCGGCCTGCGCCTGGGCCACTTGGCGCACGCGCAGGAAGCGGATCGCGCGCTGCGCCGTCGCCATGTCGGTCGTCTCGTACTCGGCGCGGACCTTCGGGTCGGAGAAATAGCTTTCGCCATTCTTCACCGACCGCACGGCCAGGATCGCCTCGAGGGTCGGCCAGGACAGCTCGAGCGAGCGGCACAGGATCAGGATGGTCTGCATCTGCCCCTTGTAGATCAGCCTGAACACATGGTCCTTGTCCAGCCGCGCGAACGCGCTCAGGAGGGCCGCGACATCAAGCAGGCGTCCGCCCCCGGCGATCTGGCGCACCGAGTCGTCGAGCCGCGCATTGCCTTTGCGGATCTCGTCGATGACGACGCTGACCTGGAAGATGTTTTCCTTGCGCGTCCGCAATGCCGACGTGAAGCGCTGGCGCAGCGCCGCGATCATGTCGGGGGGAATTGCGCCCTGCACGTCATAACCGCGCTCGGCGAGCTTCATGGCAAGCGATTCGGAGACCATCGGGAGCAGCTGCTCGACGATCTGCGGCGAGAGGTCCGGGCGCTCGACCAGCATTTCGCGCAGGTCGACGTCTTCCGCGGCCTTTCCAAGCAGCCGGTCCATGCCGGATTCGGAAAAGCGCGCGCCGTGGTTTCCCGTCACCGTATGAACGACCTCGCGCTCGCCGCGATCGATCAGCACATCGGTGACTTTTTCCGGCAAGGACGCACGGCCGGCAATCGCCGCCAGATGCGCCTGCGAGCCGCGCTGGGCAAGCCTCACCAGATCATCGTCGGTGAGCGAGAACGCGTTGCGCAGAACCGGCCGCGCGACCTCGATGTCCTCGTCGTCGGCGAGCTTGCGCACGATGTTGGTCGGAAAGTCGGGCAGGATCGCGAGCGTGGAGGAGACCTGCTTCTTGATGTCGCGCGAGAACTGATCGACGATCTTTTCCATGATCTCGTTGAAAAGATACGTCTCGCTGGTCGAATTGGTATCGACACCGTCGAGATAGAGGTCGGTGACCTTGTGCAGGAGCTCGAGCCGCTTTTCCGGCGAGCGCTCGGCAGCAATTTGAGTCAATTCTTGATGCATTCCCACGGGAACCGCTCCTGGCCGTTCGCGATATTGCGCGTAGGGTTTAACGATTTCCTTTTGAAGCGCCGTAAAATGCAACGCATACGTAGTACTACGGTACGCCGGGCCGATGCACGGCACCGCGGTCACCCGATCGGGTGACCGCATGCTTAAAAGACAAGCAACAACTTTCGGCTTCTTTAAAGACCCGCGACCGCCGGAAGCGGCTTGGCCTTGGCTGCTCGTTCGGCCTTGAGCAACTCGGCCAGCAGGAAAGCAAGCTCGATCGCCTGCTCGGCATTGAGCCGCGGATCGCACAGCGTGTGATAGCGATCGTTGAGATCCTGATCGCTGATTGCACGCGCGCCGCCGGTGCACTCGGTGACGTCCTTGCCTGTCATCTCCAGATGCACGCCGCCGCCGTGGGTTCCCTCGGCGCCATGCACGGCAAAGAAGGTCTTCACCTCGTGCAGGATGCGGTCGAACGGCCGCGTCTTGTAGCCGCTCTCCGCCGAGATCGTGTTGCCGTGCATCGGATCGCACGACCACACCACCGCGCTGCCCTCGCGCTGCACCGCCCGCACCATCGCGGGCAGGTTCTCGCCGACCTTGTCGGCGCCGAAGCGGCAGATCAGCGTCAGCCGTCCCGGCTCGTTGTCGGGATTGAGCACGCTGATGAGCTTGACGAGCTCGTCGGCTTTGAGCGAGGGGCCGCATTTGAGGCCGATCGGATTGCGGATGCCGCGGAAATATTCGACATGCGCGTGGTCGAGCTGGCGCGTGCGATCGCCGATCCAGACCATGTGGGCGGAACAGCAGTACCAGTCGCCGGTGGTCGAATCCTGCCGCGTCATCGCCTGCTCGTAGCCGAGCAGCAGCGCTTCATGGCTGGTATAGACGTCGGTGCCGCGCAGCTCGGGGTGGCTTTCCAGATCGAGGCCGCAGGCCTGCATGAAGGCGAGCGTCTCCGAGATGCGGTCCGCGACCACCCTGTAGCGATCCATCGCCTTGGGGTCTTTTACAAAACCAAGCATCCACTGGTGCACGCGGCCAAGGCTGGCGTAGCCGCCATGCGCGAAGGCGCGGAGCAGGTTCAGCGTCGCGGCCGACTGATGATAGGCCTCGATCAGGCGCTTCGGATCGGGCGTGCGCGCACTTTGCGTGAACTCCGCGCCGTTGACGATGTCGCCGCGATAGCTCGGCAGCTCGATGCCGTTGCGCTTCTCGGTGGCCGAGGAGCGCGGCTTGGCGAACTGGCCGGCAATGCGGCCGACCTTCACCACCGGACAGGCGGCCGCGAAAGTGAGAATGACCGACATCTGCAGGAAGACGCGGAAGAAGTCGCGGATCGAGTTCGCGCTGTGATCCTCGAAGCTCTCGGCGCAATCGCCGCCCTGAAGCAGGAAAGCCTCGCCGGCGGCAACGCGCGCCAGCGACTTCTTCAGGTTGCGCGCCTCGCCGGCAAAAACGAGCGGCGGGAACGAGGCAAGCTTGGCTTCGGTGTCGGCCAGCCTACCGGTGTCCGGATAGGCGGGCATCTGAACCACGGGCTTTTTCCGCCAGCTATCGGGCGTCCAACGCTCGGGCATGACGCGAACTCCTTGAATTTATTGAAATAAGGGGTGCGGCGGGCATGCCCTGCCCACTCGCGGACTGCTTATACACGAGGTGGATAGCGGGGAGAACGGATAAAATCTGGGGCTGCGGTGCGTAGGACGGGCAAAGCGCCAAGCGCGTGCCCGCCATTTCCCTTGCGCGGCGGGCACGCGCTTGCGCGCTTTGCCCGCCCTACGGTTTCAGGCGGGTTTCTGGATGATCACGCCATACCAGCCAAGGCCGCGATAGGTCTCGTAGCCGGGCGTTGCGTGGAACGCGACCGTCTGGCCGCGGCCGTCCTGGTAGAAGCCGTGGCTGCGGCCGTTGGTCTTAAGATCGATCGTCTCGCTCAGGATACCCTGGCCGTCGCTCGATGCGATCACGCGGTGGCGCGCATCGACCAGCAGCGCACGGGTGCGCGCGCGTTCGCTCTCCGACAGGCGGACGGCGCCGACGATCCCGCGCGCCTGCGGCTCCCAGTCGAAGTGAACCGCCAGCACGCCGCTCGGCGCGCCGTCGGCTCTCCCGCCTTTGCGCACGCTCGCCGCATAGGTGGCGACCAGCGCGTTGTTGAGCATCGGCTGCGGCGCGATGTCGGCGACCGCATAGTCATTGCCGCTCGCCAGGGCGCGGGCGCGCGCAAACCACGGCTCGCGCGACACATCGCCGCCGGCGACGCGATACTTGCCCGGACGCCCGTTGGCGATCACGCGGCCGTTAAGGTCGCAGAGCCAGAGATCGAGATAGACCGTATAGGCATCGAGGATCACGCCGAGCCGCTCGCAGGCATAGTTCTGCCGCGCCTGCTCCGGATCGGCGGCGCAATCGACCACCGCCGAGTCGGTCGCCCACCAGCGCACGTCGCAGGTGCGCTCATAGAGATTGCGGTCGATGATATCGATGGCGCTGAGAGCCAGGTCGACCAGCCGCGCGCCCTGCGCCTGCTCGGTCATCAGCCGGGTGAGGCGATCGAGCGCCGCGATCTCGCCGGCCAATTCGGCATCGAGCGCCGACGCAATGCCGCCGACTTCGGCCGATATGCCGCGCACCTCCTGGGCAACGATCGCAAAGCCACGCCCTGAATCGCCGGCGCGCTCGGCCTCGATCATCGCATTGAGCGCGAGAATCCGCACGCGGCTGGTGACCTTCTGGATCTGCGCGATCTTGTCATTGGCGACGGCGCGCACCTTTCCGGTGAGGCCGGCGATGTCGCCGATCGAGACGGTTCCGCTCTGTTCCGCTTGCGCTGACATCGTGCTCATCGAGGTTGAAAAGGAGAGAATGCTTGATTCGAGCCGTATGGTGAAAAATCGGCTAAAAAGGTTTCGAGCCCGCTAATCCGCGCGCTTTCGGCATGCCTGCTGCGTGCACAAATTGTACGCAATTGATTGCCATGTGGGCGATTTCCCTGTGTCTTCCAGAAACCGTCTGTTGAATCGGTCGCATCGTTCGTTCCAGTGCGTTCCAGTTCGCCGAAGACGTTCTCAATTCACCCCTGCGAGCACGCCGACACTCATGCCTATCCATCCCGCCTACGCCCAAGTGTCCGCGCTGCTCGCCGCGGTCTTCATCCTGATCGCCGGGAACGGGCTGTCGAACACGCTGATCCCGCTCAGCGCCACGGTCTGGGGCTTTGCGCCGATCGCGGTCGGCTTGATCGGCTCGGCCTATTTCGGCGGGATGCTGCTCGGCTGCCTGGCGGCGCCGCGCGTCATCGCACGCGCCGGACATATCCGCGCCTTCGCGGCCTTCGTCGTGGTCGCGACCGTCGCGACACTCATGCATCCGATCTTCGTCGATCCGGTGTCCTGGGCGGTGATTCGCGCCGCGACCGGGTTCTGCGTCGCCGGGCTCTACGCCACCATCGAGAGCTGGATGCACGACAAGGCCGACAATGTGGTGCGCGGCCGCATGCTGGCGATCTACCAGATCGTGAACTATGCCGGCGCCGCGGCCGGGCAGCAGGCGATCCGCTTCATCTCGGCAACCTCCTATGTGTCGTTCTCGATCATCGCGTCGGCGCTGGCGCTGTCCGTGCTGCCGCTCGCCTATACGCGCTCCGACCCGCCCGAGCCGCCGCCGGTCCCGCGGCTGCGCCTGGCCTGGCTGTTTCGCATCTCGCCGGTCGGCGTCGTCGGCGCGATGGCGTCCGGCTCGGCGAACGGCACGTTCTGGTCACTCGCCCCGGTGTTCGCCGAGCGCAGCGGTCTCGGCGCCGGGGGCGTCGCGAGCTTCATGACGGCGGCCGTCGTCGGCGCGGCTCTCGTGCAATGGCCGGTCGGGCGTCTCGCGGACCGCAACGATCGCCGCCACATCATGCTCGCGGCGGTCGCGATCGCGATCCTGGCGCAATCCGCCATCATCTGGTTCGCGCAGAGCAACGCCTGGGTCTTAAGCGCGCTTGCCGCCGCCATCGGCGGATCGGCGCTGGTGCTCTATCCGCTGTCGTCGAGCCACGCGCAGGATCTTGGCGGACGCGAGAACGCGGTCGAGGTCTCCACCGGGCTGCTGCTCGCCTACACGATCGGCGCGATCATCGGCCCGACGGTCGCCGCCTGGATGATGAGCACGCTCGGACCGCAGGGTCTCTT
>JBBWZU010000639.1:0-23365 GCA_039649225.1 Hyphomicrobiales bacterium
GACGACGTCACGCGCATCACCGCAAGGCAGCGCTGGTTGGTGCCATCGGGCCGGAAGCGGAACACGCCGTCGATGCCGGCGAAGCCGGAATTGTTGGTCAGTGTCTCTTCAGCAAAGCGCGCCGGTCCCTGCGTCTTGACCAATGCGGCGACGAGCGAGACCGCGTCATAGGCCAGCGTCGCCGGTCGCACCGGCTCGGCGCCATAGCGCGAGCGATAGCGTCCCGAGAATGCCCGGAACCCGGCCGGATCGGGGGCGGCAAACCATGCGCCTTGCGCGCCCTGTTCGGCGAAGATGCGCGGGTCGTCCCACAAACCGGTCCCGATGAGTTGCACGCGCTTCTTGAGGCCGTTGGCGGCAAGGCCTTGCACGGCGGTGACAACGGAGTCGGCGCCATCCGGAATGAAGATTGCGTCGGCCTGCTGCGCCGCCAGCGCGATGCGCCGGATCGGTTCCTGCATGGCGCCGCGGTCAAGCGGGTAGCGCTCCATCGCAACCACGCGACCGCCGCCGCGCGCCACCGCCTGCTGAAATGCCGCCTGCGTAACCGTGCCATAGGCATTGTCCGGAACAAGCGCCGCGAAGGATTTCTTGCCCTGCTGGATCGCGTAGGCGATGACGCGATCGACTTCGGTCTCGGGCAGGAAGCTGAGCAAATGAACGCCGGGCGCCGCGACGCTGGCATCGGTCGAATAGGCGATCAGCGGTATGCCACGCTGGCGCGCCACCTGGCCGGCCGCGCTGACCGATTGGGCGAACAAAGGTCCAAGGATGATCTCGGCGCCTTCGGCGAGTGCCTGCTCGGCAGCCTGCTGCGCGCCAGAAGCGCTGCCGCCGTCGTCCTTCACCAGAAGCTGGATGTCGGGATTGTTGAATTCCGCCAATGCCATTTCGGCGGCATTGCGCAGCGACAGCGCGGTCGGGCCGGCATTGCCCTGCGCCGACAGCGGGAGCAGAAGCGCGACCTTCACCTGACCGGAGCCGACCGCGCTCGGTTGCGCGGGCGGCGGCGGAGGCGGTGACGCGCCCATGCCGAAATAGTCTGCACCCGGCATGCTGGCGCACGCCGCCAGCAGCAGCCCTGCGGCCGCCACGACGGCAAAACGCGGAACGCGTGCCCACCCCAACACTTTCCGCGGCCACATGCGGGACACGGGTTGCCCTCCCTGCGCGCGCCAATGGCGCACGATCCGCCAAGCCGGAACCGGTTCGCCGACACGATCATGCGCCAAAATGGTTAATGAGCGCGCGATCACACGCAAACCGAGCCGCCCTTGTGCATCGCGCGCGGCGCCAGTCCACAATCCCACAATGTTCATATTGAGAGCGAAGGTCAATTAAGTCAAAAGGTTGGGTTCCTTTTGCGCGACGGATTGATGGCGGGCGCGCTAGATTGGCAACATGTCTGACGACAAACCGGCACGGCAACGGCAAGGCGGGGGCGAGCCACCACCCGCCCGGCGGTATGCAATTGCCGGCCGAGTGATCGAAGCGCCGCGACTGGTCCCCGGGCTGCATCTGGTTGCGACCCCGATCGGGAACCTGCGCGACGTCACCCTGCGCGCGCTGGAGACGCTCGCGGCGGCGGACATCGTGGCCTGTGAGGACACGCGCGTCACCCGCAAGCTGTTCGACCACTACGGCCTTGCGACGCCGATGATGCCGTATCACGACCACAACGCCGAAACCGCGCGGCCGAAGATCCTCGACATGCTGGCGGCCGGAAAAAGCGTCGCGCTGGTGTCCGATGCCGGCACGCCGCTGATCTCCGATCCGGGTTTCAAGCTGGTGCGTGCCGCCTGCGCCGACGGCCATCCGGTCACGGCCGCGCCCGGCGCTTCGGCGGTGCTGATGGCGCTGTCCGTCGCGGGCCTGCCGACCGATCGCTTCTTCTTTGAAGGGTTTTTGCCCGCCAAGGAGACAGCACGCCGCGCGCGCATCGCCGAACTCTCACGCATACCCGCGACGCTGGTCGTGTTCGAGAGCGGTCCGCGGATCGCGGCGGCGCTGGCCGAGCTCGCAGCGGGTCTTGGTCCGCGTGAGGCCGCCGTGTGCCGCGAATTGACCAAGCTGCACGAGGAGGTGCGGCGCGGCGATCTGACCGCGCTCGCCGGCGACTATGCGGCCGGCGCCGAGACGCGCGGTGAATTCGCGCTCGTGATCGCGCCGCCGGCGCCAGCCGAGCAACCGAGCGCGGCGGAGATCGATGCGCTGCTGCGCGCCGCGCTCGCGCGCACGACGCTCAAGGACGCGGTGGCCGAAGTCGCCGCCGCGACCGGCGAGCCGCGCCGCGCCGTCTACAGCCGCGCGCTTGAACTGGCAAAAGACCAAAAAGACCAAGATGGCACGCGGCAAGAAATCTGACGCGTCGAAAGTGCCCGTCGCACCGGCGCCGGAGCGGCAGGTTGCGTTCAAGTTCGGTATCTCGGCCGAGAGCAGAGCCGCCGCGTTCCTGATCGCCAAAGGCTATCGGATTCTGGCGCGGCGTTACCGCTCGCCGGCCGGCGAGATCGACATCGTGGCGCGGCGGCGCGGTCTTCTGGTGTTCGTGGAGGTGAAGGCGCGCGAACGGCTCGACGATGCGGCCGAAGCTGTGATCGGGCGCCAGCAGCGCCGCATCATCGCGGCGGCCGAAGTCTGGCTCGCCAATCATCCGGACATCGGCGACATCGACATTCGCTTCGATGTCGTGCTGGTCGCGCCGAAGAGCCTGCCGCGTCACATCGAGGCGGCGTTCGACGCTTCGATGTGATCGCAGCGCGGCAGCCTGCGCTATGCAACGCGCAGCTTCTCGAAGAAGCCTTCCACCCGGCCGCGGATGTCCTTGGCGAGCGTGCCTAGTTCCTCGGACACGGATTTGACCGAGCTCGCGTTGCCGCGCGTCTCGCCGGTCGCCTCGCCGACGCGGCCGACTTCGCTGGCCGTCTCGATCGTGCGCCGTGACGCGATCTCGGCGCTGCGCGCGATTTCCTGCGTCGCCGCACCCTGCTCGGTGACCGACGCGGCGATCGTCGCCGTGATGTCGCCGACCTCGCGGATGGTGCGCTGGATGCCGGCAATCGCATCCACCGAACGCTCGGTCGCCTGCTGCATGCCGGCGATCTGGCCGGTGATTTCCTCGGTCGCCTTCGCGGTCTGGCCGGCGAGCGCCTTGACTTCCTGCGCCACCACCGCAAAGCCGCGGCCGGCTTCGCCCGCGCGCGCCGCCTCGATCGTGGCGTTCAACGCCAGCAGATTGGTCTGCTCGGCCACCGCCGTGATCAGCTTGACGACGTCGCCGATACGCCGCGCGGCCTCGTCCAGCGCCTTGATCTCGCTGTTGGTCCGCTCGGCATCGCCGACCGCCTTTTCGGCAATCGCATTCGACTGTGTGACCTGACGCTCGATCTCGCGCACGGAGGCGGTCAACTCCTCGGCTGCTGCGGCAATATCGCGCACGTTATTCGAAGCCTCCTGCGAGGCGGCGGACGCGCTTTCGGTGCGGCTCGAGGCCTGATCGGCACATGAGGAGAGCGCCGCGGAGGCCTTGAGCATCTGATCCGAGATGTGACCAAGCTCGCCGAGCCTGACTTCGATATCGCCGCCGAACTCCGCGATCTCGGACGCAACGCGCTGCTGACGCTGCTCGCGCGCCTCGGCATCGCTCTTGACCGTCCGCGTCAGATCCTCGTTGCGGTTCATGGCCTGCTGGAACACCCCGATCGAACGCGCCAGCGCACCGATTTCATCGCGCCGGTCCACATACGGAATAGCGACCCCGGCCGCGCCACCCGCAACCGTTTCGGTCACCCGCGTGATGGCACTGAGCGGGCGCGCGACGGCGCGCCAGATGATCAGAACGCCCACAATGGCGAGCGCGACGGCCGCGAGCGCAAGCAGGCTTAGAATCCACAGCGTCCAGGTCAGCCGTTCTTGCAGCTCGGCATAGATCCGCTTGGTGCGGGCGTTATACAGCGCGGCAAGCTGCTCCAGATCCTTGTTGAGCGCGCTGCGCACGGAGCGATTGGCATCGTTGTCGCCCCACTCGCGGCCCTTGGCCGGGCTCACTTCGGTACCGAGGCGGACCAGCTCCTTGCGAAATTCGATGAACTGCGCGATGCGCTTGGCGAATTCCTCGAACTTCGGCGTGTCGTCGGCGCGCAGGCCGCCGCGCCAGTCCTGCACGACCTTTTCGATTCGGGCGTTGAATTTGAGCAGGCCCTCGCCATACTTTTTCGCAGTCGGGATATCGGTCGACATGTAAATGCCGCGCGATTCCATCACGACCGCGTAGATCAGCCCGTCAACGCGCTCGACATTCTGCGTCCCGACCAGTGACGTCTCGTACTCACTTGTCATGGACGCCTGATAACGGGCATTGATTACGGTGATTCCGGCGAGAGCCACCGTCGCGACCCCGAGAAACACCACGATGGCGTAAAGCTTGGCGGCGATGGAAAGGCTGGGCAGTCGCATGGTTCCCTCGGGTAAACCTGAACCACAGGAAATACACGTCAAATTGCCCACAAACTGTTAACCGACAGTTGTCGAGCTACGCGGTTACCCCATAAGTTCAGACGCAGGTGTCCTAAATGCCGTTGAATGTCGCCGTACAGATGGACCCGATCGAGCGGATCAATATCCGCGGCGATTCAACGTTCGCGTTGTTATTAGAGGCTCAGGCGCGCGGGCATTCGTTATACTATTACACGCCGGACAAATTGGCGCAGACCGGTGGCCGCGTGTTCGCCACCATGCGGCCGCTCTCGGTGCGCGATGAACCCGGCAATCATTTCACGCTTGGCGAGGCGCGTCGGTCCGAGTTGACCGAGATGGACGTGATCCTGCTGCGCCAGGACCCGCCGTTCGACCTCTCCTACATCACCACCACGCACATGCTGGAGCAGGTGCATCCCAACACGCTGGTGGTGAACAATCCGGCGAGCGTGCGCAACGCGCCGGAGAAGATCTTCGTCCTCGACTTTCCCGACCTGATGCCGCCAACGGTGATCACGCGCGACCTTGCCGAGATCAAGGCCTTCCGGGCCGAGCACAAGGACATCGTGATGAAGCCGCTCTATGGCCACGGCGGCGGCGCGGTCTTCCGGTTGACCAGCGACGATCTCAACTTCGGCTCGCTCTATGACATGTTCGCCGTGACGTTCCGCGAACAATGGGTGGTGCAGAAATTCCTGCCCGACGTGAAGGACGGCGACAAGCGCATCATCCTGGTCGACGGCGACTATGCGGGCGCGGTCAACCGCGTTCCGGCGGCGGACGATCTGCGCTCCAACATGGTGCGCGGCGGCTCGCCGAAGGAAACCGAATTGACGCCACGCGAGCGCGAGATCTGCCAGCGGCTCGGGCCGCATCTGCGCGAGCGCGGATTGTTGTTTGTCGGTATCGACGTGATCGGCGGCTGGCTCACCGAGATCAACGTGACCTCGCCGACCGGCTTGCGCGCGATCCGCAATGTCGGCGGGCCGGATATCGCCAAGACGATCTGGGAGAAGATCGAGAAGGTTCGGGCCAAATCCTGATCCCAAACGGTCGTATCGCGCTGACGCAAGCTCAAGCCGGGAGAACGCCTATGAGACGGGATATTTCGCGCAAGCCTGTTACCGGCAACGGCGTGCATCGCACCAGCGGCTGCCCGTGTGGCCAATGCTATCCGCTGTCCCGCCGCCGCTTCATGGCGGCAGTTGGCGCCTTCGGTGCGGCGGCGATGCTGCCGGGGAGCGTGCTGGCGCAAACGGCACCGAACCTGATCGACACCCATCATCATTTCTACCCGCCCGAGTACCAGAAGGCGTGGCTCGATTGGGAGGATGCGCGCAAGATTCCGCATTTTCCGACCCAGGTCGCGTGGACGCGCGCCAAGACGATCGAGGAGATGGACCAGAACGGCATCAAGACCGCGATTTTGTCGATGGCCTCGACGCCGGGCGTGTGGTTCGACGCTGGTCCCGAGGCGGCGAGCCGCATGGCGCGCAGCTGCAATGAATACGGCGCCGACATGATGCGCGAATATCCCGGACGCTTCGGGCTGTTCGCGACGCTATCGATGCTCGACATCGATGCGACGCTGCGGGAAATCGAACACGCGCTCGACGTGCTCAAGGCGGACGGCATCGGCCTGCAGACGAACTACGGCGACAAGTGGCTGGGCCATCCGGCCTACAAACCGGTGCTGGAAGAGCTCAACCGCCGCAAGGCCGTGGTCTACGTGCATCCGCTGGCTGCCGCCTGCTGCGGAAACTTGAGCGTGGGCGCATTCCCGGCTGTGATCGAGGTGCCGCACGACACGACGCGCACGGTCACGAGCCTGCTGCTCAGCGGCAGTTTCGCGCGCTATCGCGACATCAAGTGGCTGTTCTCGCACGCCGGCGGCACCGTGCCGATGCTGGCGGGACGGATCAATGCGTTCTATGGCGCGCGGCCGAACCTCAAGGAGTTCGCGCCGGACGGGATCGAGGCCGAGTTCCGGCGTCTCTATTACGACACCGCCAATGCGACGAGCGCGCCCGCGATGGCGGCGCTGATGAAGCTGGTGCCGGCGACGCAAGTCACGTTCGGCACCGACTATCCGTATTTCCCGGGCAGTCAGATCGCGGCACTGCGCGGGCTCGGGCTGCCGCCCGATCAATTGCAGGCGATCGAAAGCGGCAACGCGGCGGGCTTGCTGCCGCGCCTGAAGGCTTGACGTCTATTCGGCCGCCTGCGGCGCGCGCAACACGGCGGGCTTGCGTGGGATCCGGAGCCCGAATTGGGACACGAGCGCGAGAGCCAATGTGACGACGAACGTCGTCCCGACCGCCACGAAGCGCAGCTTGTTTCTGTCCCACGCGGCATCCGTCGACGCGTCGAGTGCCAGCAGGGGAGGCAACTGCAGCACGATCGTGAACACGGCGAAGATGACGCTGTTCACAATACGTCTTGCGACGATGGACTTATCGATGTCGGGCAAGTCCGACGACAATTGCCGGTCCATGAAATACGTGATGCAGATCGCGACAAGGCCGGGACCGATCGACCATTGAAGCATCTTGGTAAAGGTCTGGACATACGAGAGGCTGTCAACGGATGAAGCTCCATTGAGCTTTGCCGCCAGCGTCAACCCCAAGGCGCCCGTCACCCAGGCGAGCAGAAACGTCCAGCAATACGTCAGCAAGTAGGATTGGCTGCTTGTCTCGGTTGCCTTCCAGATCAGCAACCGAACCGTAAGAACGGCGACGATTGCCAGCCCGTAATTCGACAATGAATACAGGATCCAGCTGAACACACGCTCGGCGTCCTGGTTCGAGGCGGCATACAGGAGGCCCTTGCCGGCGAACACGTCAAAGACGATGGCGGAGCCGTAGACGCTGATGTACACGGCCACCCCCACGGTCAGCAGATAGATGACCGAATATCGCAGCGGGTTGTCGACGTGCTCATCCTTGAACGGGACGCCGAATTTTCTCGCTTCTGCTGCAAGGCGCTGCCGCGATCCGTTCCTGTACAGCAGGTAGCACCCGATCAGCCGCGCGAATTTGAGATGGATGGCCTTGAGCTCGTTGTAGATCGTCTCGGGGGTGTTCGGCGCGGGCAATGCTTCGCCGATTTTCAGGGCCTTGACCAACCAGGCAATCCGATCGCGCTGACCGACAAGCTGATCGAGGCCGAAGCTCGGTTCGGTGAAAAAGGTCGCGTCATCGCCGGAGCTTTGCTGTTGTGAGATCCACATATGCATGTAGCAAATTTCCGCCCACACGCGGTCGACGGTTCTTCGATCCTTGCGGAAGTCAGCCGTCGCAACGCCAATCGCGCTGTTCACGACATCGTTCACCGCCTGATCCGGAACGGTCAGCGCGAACGATATCTCGTCGACGATCTTGCGGCCGCGCTGCGGCACGCTGATCCACGTGTGGATCAGGTCCCTGATCATCAACAGCACGTTCCACTCCGACTCCTTTTTCAGGAGAAAGAGATAGACCGAGCCCATGGCGAAAATGATGACCAGGTACGATGCATGGTCGTTCTCGACCGCCGCGATGATGTCGTTGGAGAGTGGCTCACCAAGAAGCTTGGCGACCTCGACAACTTCTTTGTGCAGATAGACGATCAGGAGAAAGACAAACGCCGCAAGGACAATGAATGCCCAGCTCCCCAGGAGATACTGACCTTGGCTGGTCATATAGCGGGGGAACGTCGGGCTGTCGGCCAGCTGCAGTGCCCGGCGGCCGAAGGCCTGGTCGGCCATGCGGATCGCGAACAGCAGACCGAGCGCCGTGACGGCGACGTGCGCATAGTGAATTCCATCGGGGCCGAGAACACCGTCCTCCGCGCATGCCGCGGAGACAAAGAGCAACATCCAAATGATGCCGGCGCCAAGGCGGGTCATGACTATCCCCCTTTTTCAACTGCGCTGTGTTCGCGTCGGTCGACGAACAGGTCGTGGCGCGGCTCTTGCGCATGACCAAGGGTATCACTCGTCTGGATTGTATGATGTGAGAGATCTCACACTGCGACGCCGCGGTCGGGCGCGCCAACGCGATCCTGGCTCGCCCGCCTCTGGTCTGGGTGATGCGCGCACGACGACAGGCCGCGCCAGCATCGCGTCGATTGTCTCATGATGTCGCAAGCGCTCGGGCACAACGCAAAGGTACTATGGCTGCTGGAAGTCGGCGCGCTCGCGTTTGTCGGCATCGGCGCATTCATTTTTGTCTTCGACCCCGCCAACGGATTGACCGGAATCGGTTCGATGCTCTTTTCGGGCTCTGCGCGGCCGTCTTTGCATTCATGCTCGTCGTTCGGAGCAATCGGCTTCGCAGTGGAATATAGCGGGTCCAGCTTTATTGTCGCTCCAACGCCGTCCTGTCCCACCCAGCCTTGTTCGCCACCGCCTCGTAGGTGCTCTGCGCAAATTCAAGCAGCGCATCGTCAGGCGACGACGCGGCGCGGATCGTATCGTAGTCGATGAGAAACTGCCCGACATCGCCATTATAGGCCGCGCCCTGCGGCCGCACCGGCTCGGAGCCGAAGCCCGCGGGCTCCGGATATGCATAGGAATAAAACGCCGCGCGGCCATAGCCGCCATTGCCGGGCCAGAAGCCCAAGCTCGAACATTCGTGGCTGTAGGCCTCGCGCATCACCCACGCGGCGACGTTCGGCGTGTTGCTTGACGTGAGCGGCGGCGCCGCGCGCCCGGAGAAGCGCGTCACCGCAAGATCGAACGAGCCCCAGAAGAAATGCACCGGCGAGCACTTGCCGAGAAAGCGCGCGCGGAAGGTCTTGAACACGCCGTCGATCTGCGCGAGCTGGCGCCAGAAAATATTCACTGCCGCCGCATCATAGTGCGCGTGCAGGCGATCCTGATCGAACGGGATCGCGTCCTCGAGCTCCACCGGCACGGTCCAAATGTGCACGTCGACATCGAGCGCGCTCAAGCCCCGCATCACGGCGGCGTAAAAATCCGCAACCGTCATCGGCGTCAGCGCGATGCGCTGCTCGCGCGCATCACTGGTCCGAAGCACCAGCGCGTGAACGCAAAAATCGAAATCGATCTGCAGCGTGCGACCGCGATACGCCATCGGGCCGGTCGTCAGCCCGCGCGCGTTGACGTAGAGCACGATGCTCCACCAGTGATTGGAGACGGGTGCCAGCGCGAGCTTCACCTTGCCGACGACCTGCGTCCACAGATGCAGCGTGTTGCAGCTGTCCTGCCAGTCCGTATAGGCGAGGCCGGGCCAGGCATTGTTGTCGATGGAGGCTTTGGCAGATGACGACATCGGGCAAGTTCTCCTCGCCCCTATTCAACAAACTTCGCGCGCGCGCCGCTATGGCGGCGCCGGCAAAAAGACAAACCAGGCGGATGGCTGGACGTTAGTGCTTGACGCCCGCGACCTTGAACAGATGCGGATCGTAAGACTCGTCGATGAAGGCGAGGCGCTGCCAGGCGTGCTGCCGCATGTCGAGCACGAGCGCTTCGATTTCGTTGCCGCAAGCCTCCACCGCAAGACGCGCGCGGCGTGCGCCATTCAGTTCGGCTTGCACTTGGGCGAGGTCGATCATGGACGGCTCCATCATGTGTCCAACTTCGACACAGTAGCGCAGTTCCGTTTGTTCTGCAAATGTTCTTGCAACCTGTGGAAAACCTGCGATAGTGCTGGTACCGGGCAGGGGCACAGCATGGTGCAACGCGTATCCACCGTGGCGTTTGAGGGAATCGACGCGCGCGCCGTCGATGTGCAGGTGCAGGTGGCGCCCGGACTGCCGGCGTTCAATGTCGTCGGCTTGCCCGACAAGGCGGTGTCGGAGGCGCGCGAGCGGGTACGCGCCGCGCTGATCGCGTCGGGTCTCGCGTTGCCGGCGCGCCGCATCACCGTCAACATGGCGCCGGCCGATCTGCCCAAGGAAGGCAGCCACTATGATTTGCCGATCGCGCTAGGCCTGATGGCGGCGATCGGCGCGATTCCGCACGACGCCGTCGACGGCTTCACGGTGCTGGGCGAACTCGGCCTCGACGGATCGCTCGCGCCGGTCGCGGGCGTGCTGCCGGCGGCGATCGGCGCCAATGCGCGCGGGCAGGGGCTGATCTGTCCGGCGGCATGCGGGCCGGAAGCCGCCTGGGCGAGCCCCGAGATGGAGATCATCGCGGGCGGCTCGCTGATTCAACTGGCCAATCATTTCAAAGGCACGCAGGTGCTGATGCGGCCGAAGCCGAAGATCCGCGAGATCGAGGGTGCGCCGCTCGATCTGAACGATATCAAGGGACAGGAGAGCGCCAAGCGCGCGCTCGAGATCGCAGCGGCCGGTGGGCACAATCTCCTGATGGTCGGGCCGCCGGGCGCCGGCAAGTCGATGCTCGCCGCGCGGCTGCCTTCGATTTTGCCGCCACTCGCGCCGGCCGAACTGCTCGAAGTCTCGATGATCGCGTCAATCGCCGGCGAGATCGCCGAGGGCGCACTGACCAACAGGCGGCCGTTCCGCGCGCCGCATCATTCCGCCAGCATGCCGGCGTTGGTCGGCGGCGGAGTGCGCGCCAAGCCCGGTGAAATCTCGCTGGCGCATCGCGGCGTTCTGTTCCTGGATGAATTTCCCGAATTCCAGCCGGCTGTGCTCGATTCGCTGCGCCAGCCGCTTGAGAACGGCGACGTCACGATCGTGCGGGCGAATTACCGCGCCACCTATCCGGCGCGGTTCATGCTGGTTGCGGCGATGAATCCGTGCCGCTGCGGGAAGGCGAGCGATCCAGGGTTCATGTGCCGGCGCGGCCAGAATATCCGCTGCGCTGCCGACTATCAGGGCCGGTTGTCCGGGCCGCTGCTCGACCGCATCGACCTGCACATCGAGGTCCCGGCCGTGACGGCTTCGGACTTGATCCTGCCGCCGCCGACGGAGGGCAGCCGCGAGATTGCGATACGCGTGGCGCGTGCGCGCGAGATCCAGGCGGCCCGCTACCAGGCGCTTGGATTTCCCGACATCCGCCTCAACGCGCAGGCGAGCGGGCCGGCGTTGGAGCAGGTTGCGGCGCTCGACGAGGCCGGCCAGGCGCTGATCCGCGATGCCGCGGAGGCGATGCGGCTTACGGCGCGCGGCTATCACCGCGTGTTGCGCGTCGCGCGCACGCTTGCCGACCTCGACGGCGCCGAGAAAGTCGGCCGCGTGCATCTGGCCGAAGCGCTGTCGTATCGCGCGCTCGCCGACGACCTCAGGCAGGCGGCATGATCCTGCCCCGGACTTGATCCGGGCAGGCCAGCCTTCGAAATAGGAGCACTAGCCCCTGGCGCGCGTGCGCCCGCCGCGCGGCGCCTCGCCCGAACATTGCCAGGCCCGGCCGGTCAGCCGCATTTCGGCTTCGCGCCGGTTGCGCGCCGCGGCCCCGCGGCTCGGCGCGAGGCGGGAAGGCTTTGCGGCCTTGCCCTCCAGATGATCGCACAGCGCGCGGAATTCCTTGTCCGATATGCCGTTGAGATCCATCAGCAGATGCAGTTTCGCCATCGCGAGAAATTGCGCGGTGTCGGCAAGCCCGGCATCGCGCGCCAGGCGAAACAATTTGCTCAAGGTCGCGACAGCCTGCTTAAGCTGTCCTGCCGTGTTCGTTTCCATCCCCCACTCCTCTCCATTTGTTTGTTCTTGAGGTGCGCGTAATCCAATTCTGCGTCGGGAGCACCTCGCCGTAAAGACCTGCCACGCTGGAAACGACGCGATGGACGTCATTGGCCGTGATCTCATCTAGCGCGTGACTTGCCGAGGCGTCTGTGAGGAACGTCACAGTGTGCCCGCGATGATAGGCGTCGATCGCGGTCGCAAGGCACGCCGCCTCGCCGGCAAATCCGGCGAGCACGAAGCTCCCGCCGCCCGCGCTCATCACTTCGGCAAAGTCCGCGCTGGCATAGCAGGAGGGCCGGTTGCGCTCGAAGATCATGTCGACGCCGTGCGGCTCGAAGCCCTCGATCCAGCGCGAGAACCGCGTCGCCCTGTTGAACAACGGCGTGCGGTCGATCCAGCGCGCGAAGGCGACCGGAATGCCCATTGCGCGCGCGTGCGCCAGCACGGCTCTACAGTTGGCGAGCGCGCCCTTGGTTTCCTCGAGCGCGAGAACGCGCGGCGCCGCGATATATTCCTGCTGCAGATCGACCAGCACCAGTGTCTGGATGACCGAGGGATTGACGTAGGCGCGCAGGTCGATGATGGAGCTCATGCCTGCGCCCTCTGCTGCGATGTCTCGGCCGACGGCCGCGTCACCGGCCGGATCGCCGAGCGCTCCAAGATGCCCGGAACATGCCAGCGGCCCTCGGGGCGGATCATCACATAGGGATCGACGCCGATGGAGATGGCTTTCGGATGCGGGGTCGTGTCGAGAACGATCTCCACATAGTCGAAATCCGAGAAGATGAACTCGCGCCCATTCTGGAGCGGGCGGAATGCAAATTGCGACCAGAATTCCAGCAGGCGTTTTTGCGAGTGCGCGTAGATTGATCTATAGCCCTTGATCCGGCACAGTTCGATCGCGGCATTCACCAGTTGGGAACCGAGGCCCGAGTGCCGAAACTCCTGTCGCACCGCGAGACGTTCTATTTTTGCAAAATCGGCAAAATATCTTACGCGCAAACCACCGGCTGGCTCATCGCCGACGTAGCCGAGAAGATGTGTCGCCGAAAAATCGTTTCCATCAAATTCTTCGCGGTAGGGGCATTCCTGTTCCGCAACATAAACCGCGCTACGGATCGACATCACGCGCATGATGTCATCCAGCGATCTTGCAACGGTAACTGATAATCCGCGCTGCGTGCTCTGTTTTCGATAATTGTCGTAAATTGGGGGTTCTTCAGCTGCCGGTTCCGAACGACGATAAATATGCACATTGGGGTGAGAGACCCCGGCGAACTCGGCGCCAGGCTCGAAGCCCATAGTCTGCATCAATTGCAAGCCATACGGGGTAGCCGCACGCGCATAGACATCGACATCGCGGTAGAGCTTAGTCGAGATCTTCTCGACCGCGAGCGGCATTCCTCCTGCCAAGACACCGGGGGCATGCACGCACCAGACATAGATGCCCGCAGGCTTTTCGTTCTGCGTAGCGATCATCGACAGATCTGGATCGCTGGCATTCAATGACCCATCTAGCAGACCCTTTAGGCCCTTATGATTGAGCATCAAATAAGCTACGAAACCTTCCCCGATTGGAAGAGACGATTTGTAACGTCCGCGCCTTGCGATGGCCCAAAACGTATCTGGATTGTGAGACACGACGCGATGTACGACTTCATTTGCCGCAAGCCTGCCGATGGCTTTGCGTGCTGCGTTCATCAATCCGTCAATTTGCATGCCAGCTGGCGTGAAAACGACCAAGCGTCCGCTTAAGTGTTGAACGTCCAACGATCCCAAGGGGTGTCGCGCCGGACGCGCCTGAAGGAGTTTTGCAGCAGCGCGCGCTATGCGAGGATCATGAGCCGACATTTAAACTCACTCCGGGGTTGTCCCCTTTGGGATGTTCTGCGAAGCTTATGCTGACCATGGGGCATCAGTATGCAGCCACTGCCGAACAGGGGTGTTCCGATTTCAGAACGCGGCGCCGCCGCACAAAGCGCGGCTACTCCAGATTGGGAAGCAGTTCATACTTTTCTTGAGGTTGTGCGGCGTGGAAGTTTCCGCTCGGCCTCGGACCATCTTGGTCTTTCAATTAACGTACTACGCCGCCGCATCAGTGATCTCGAACATCGGCTCGGGGTAACTTTGCTAACGCGCCATGTTGACGGCGTTCGGACAACGGCAGAAGGCGCCGAGATTCTCACCGCCGCGCAGGCGATGGAACTTGCGTCGTTTGGGCTGATCAGAGCGCGCGATCGGTCGAACCCGGCATTGGAGGGCGAAGTCAAGCTGGCGGTTACTGAAGGTCTTGGAACGTTCTGGCTAGCGCCCCGACTGATCGAGTTTCAACGTGCTTATCCAAAAATTCTCGTCGACTTAAACTGCGCGATGCAGTCCGCCGACGTGTTGCGCTTGCAAGCGGATGCAGCTGTGCAACTGACTAAGCCGGCAAATCCTGATGTCAAAATTGTCAAGCTTGGCCGATTGCATTCCATGCCATTTGCCGCACCGTCCTACATCAGCGTCTATGGAGCGCCGAAAACGCTGGAAGAGTTGTTTAAGCATCGTGTGGTGCTGCAAATCGCCGAACAAACGGCGATGAAGGAAATTTACGACCGTGTCGCGCCGGGTGTACCGCAGATCGGCTTTGTCGCCATGCGCAACAACGTCAGTACCGCGCACATTTGGGCGATTTCTAAGGGAGCCGGGATTGGTTGGGCCCCCACGTACGTGCACGCAATAGGCGGCCGCATGGTCCCAATCGAACTCGACCTGCACTTTGCGTTTGACATCTGGCTTACCTATCACCCTGACGCAGCGCGGATACCGCGTGTTCGACGGATGATTGATTGGATCGTCGACTCTTTCGATGGACGCAAATTCCCTTGGTTCCGAGACGAATTTATCCATCCCAAGGATTTGCCGAAAGAATTCGGGGGAGCCCCTGTCATCAATTTATTCGAAGGCTTTTTCGGCGCCGGCTATGACGCGCCAACGTGCGCGGGCAATAAGTAGCGAACTGTCAAGATTTTCCAAAGTAGTCCGTCGGAGCTGATGGGTGATTTACCCCCGCTCTTTGTTCTTCAGCGATTCCGCCAGCACGACGAGCGCATATTTGGTCGTGCGCGATGAGATTTCCGAATAGGCGCGCATCAGCCGCATCGCGCCCTTGGTCTGGACGAGGGCAAGACCGTTGTGGCGCGTCACGCGTTTTTTCGCCTGCGCGCCCATCCCGCCGTAGAAGAACATCACCGGTGTGTCGAGTATGTCGGCGATCTTCTGCAGCCGCCCGGCCGAGACGCGGTTGGTGCCTTTTTCGTATTTCTGCACCTGCTGGAAGGTCAGCCCGATGCCGTCCGCAAGGCCCGACTGCGACAATCCACGCTCGAGCCGGAGCGCGCGGATTTTCCGCCCGATCTCGATATCCTCGGCGCCTGCGCGACGCTTGCGGATTCCGCCTTCGCGGGAACTGGCACTGTTCAAGACGCCCCCAAACCTGCCCACGATCCTGCAGCGCCTGTAAATTGGGCGCGCCGGGAAGACGATTCGGGTCCGAAATCGTGTGCATCCAAGGCGAATTGCGGACAGAATTGACTTCCGACAAGTAGCATAGTGCAGCAGCGCGCGGACCGGTGGCAAAATTATCGAAACGGGATGGTGCAGAAACGGAGCAGCCCTTGGGGCTGGCTCTGCTTGAGCGTGTTTCGTGGGACGACTTGCGCGTTTTCGTCGTTGTGGCGCGCACGCTGAGCTTCCGCAAAGCCGCGACCGCGCTGCATACCAGCTCCTCCACGGTGTTGCGCCGGATGGAGCGTCTCGAGGAGACCTGCGGCTTCCGGCTGTTCGATCGCCTGCCCGAAGGGGTTGGCCTCACCGCCGAGGGACGCTCGGTCTACCGCAGCGCACAGCAGATGGAGCTTGCCAGCCACTCGCTGCGCGCCCACCTCGATCAAGACATGACCACGCGCGGCATGGTGCGCTGCTCGGTCACCGAAGGCCTCGGCACGATGTGGATCCTACCGCATCTGGTCCAGTTCGGCCGCGCGCATCCGTCAACCATCGTGGATCTGCGCTGCTCGATGGAAATCGCCGACGTGTTGCGCATGGAAGCCGACGTCGCGATCCAGCTCGAGAAACCCGATCGGCCCGACGTCAAGGCCGTGCGGCTCGGCCGCATGCATGTCTATCCGTTCGCCTCCAAGCGCTACGTGGAGGCCTGTGGGCTTCCGAAAAATCTGGGCGAGATTGTTCAGCATCGCCTTGTCCACCAGAAGTCCGCTCAGGTCGGGGACGATGCACTGGCCCGCATGCTCAACGTGCCAAGCATCGAGGGGATTGTCGCGGTACGCACCAATGCCAGCACGGCCCATGCTTGCGCGATCGAGTTCGGGATCGGGATCGGCGCTTTGCCCACCTACATCGTGGCGATCGGCACAGACCTTGTCCCCGTCGATATCGGCGTCCGGCATCACGTCGATATCTGGATGACGTATCATCCCGACGCACGCAGCATTCCGCGCGTCGCCGTATTCATTGATTGGCTGCGCACTCTTTTCGATCCCAAGCGCTATCCGTTCTTTGGGGATGAATTCATCCACCCGCGCGATCTGGTCGGCGTATTGGCCCCGGCGGACGCCGAAAAGCTGTTCAACTTCCCGGTCCTCAACCCGGCGCGCAAGACGCATGCCGGCTGAACGCCGGGCAACCAGCAGTGCGCAAATCCGACTTCACGGTAGGCAATCCGCGGCACAACCCCTGAAACTCAGGTCCTATCGCAGGGGAATCCCCGCAGTGGGAATGAGCGCGGGCATGGTCGCGAAATCGAGGGTCAAGGGCACCACGTCGGATGACGTCGAGGTCGGCCAGCGTATCCGCGCGCGGCGTATGGCCAAAGGCATGTCGCAGACCGATCTGGGAAACCGGCTCGGCGTAACATTCCAGCAGGTGCAAAAATACGAAAAGGGCGTCAACCGCGTCGGCGCCGGACGCCTGGTGCGCGTCGCCGAGGCGCTCGATGTGCCGGTGTCGTTTTTCTTCGGCGCGACCGATACCGGCATCGGATCGCGTGATACACGCGCGATCCTCGGTTACCTCGACACCTCCTATGCGCTGCGCCTGCTGCGCGCGTTCTCGCGCATCCCGCAGAGCCAGGTGCAGCGCGCCGTGGTGGATCTGGTCGAGAGCCTCGCGCCGGAGAAGAGCGAGGACGTGCTTTAGCGGTCGGTAACCACCAGTCGACGTGGCGGATTTTGTCTTCATCGACGACGGCGATGCGCCGCCGCGCATGGCCCGGGTCCAGACCGGCCGAATCGTTGCAAATCGATGAAATTCGTTCACGCGCCGTCAACCCTGACGCAGACGAACCGCGCCAAGCCCGAGCGACTGAAGAGAATCGCAACAGTTCCCGGACGATCCTCGCAACCCAAGCCATGATGAACGTGGGTGGTTGGACAGGGGTCGATGGCGGCAACCCGCAAGAGCGATGTGCGCGCGCGCGCCGTTTTCGGCCATCGCGGTGCCGCGCTTGCGGCGCGGCTGGCGGTCGTCGTGCTCGCCGCGCACCTCACCATCCCGCTGCTCGCCCCGGACGCCTTGATGGCGCAGATCATCCCATACCTCGCGGCGACGATCGCCGGCGCATTCATCGTTGTGGCATGCGGCGCGCTCGCGCTGCTGACGCGCCGCAACCGGATGCTCGCGACCAAGCTGGCGCGGCTTGAAGAGCAGATCGAAGACCTCGGCGACCGCAACTGGGAACTCAAGGAGGCCACCGAGCGCAGCCGCAGCTTCCTCGAGGCGCTCGGCGACGTGATCGTGCGGCGCGATGCCGGCGGCCGCATCACCTACGCGAACGATGCCTACGGCCGCCTCGCCGGCCGCACGCCCGAAACATTGATCGATACCGATCACGCCCTGACGGTCATCGCGCAAGGCCCGATCACGGCGCTGCCGGACGGCACGCGCATGCATGATCAGCGGGTCGCCGGCTCGGACGGCGCCCGCTGGATTTCCTGGCGCGATGTCGCGCTGCGCGACGACGTCTCCGGCACCAGCGAAATCCAGAGCGTCGGCCGCGACGTCACGGCGCGCACCGAGGCCGAGCAGGGTCTGAGCTCCGCGCGCGATCAGGCCGAGGCCGCCAATCGCGCCAAGGGCCGCTTCCTCGCCATGGTGAGCCATGAGATTCGTACGCCGCTCAACGGCATTCTCGGCATGGGCGACCTTTTGCTGGATACGCCGCTCAGCGCGGAGCAGACCACCTACGTCAAGGCGGTGAAGACGTCCGGCGACACGCTGCTGTCGCTGATCGAGGAGATACTCGATTTCTCCAAGATCGAGGCGGGCCGGCTCGATCTCGAGACGCGGCCATTCTGTCTCGCCGCGATGATCGAGGAAACCGTCGAACTGCTCTCGCCACGCGCGCAGGCCAAGGGCCTGGAGATCGCGGCCGCGATCGACGAACGGCTCCCCGGCGAGGTCGCGGGCGACGCCGCGCGCTTGCGCCAGGTCCTGCTCAATCTTGCCGGCAACGCGGTGAAATTCACGCAAGCCGGCGGCGTCGCGCTGACGGTCGAGCCCGGCGCCGCACCGAACGAGATCCGCTTCCAGGTGCGCGACACCGGGATCGGCATCGCGCCGGACGCGCTGCTGCGCATCTTCGAGGAGTTCGAGCAGGCCGACGGCAGCATGACGCGCAAGTTCGGCGGCACCGGACTTGGCCTTGCCATCTCGCGCCGCATCGTCGAGCGCATGGGTGGACAGATCGAAGTCGAGAGCACGCTCGGCAGCGGCTCTGCGTTCAGTTTCACGATCGCGCTGCCGCAGGTGGCGAACGAGCAGACGCCATTCGCCGCGCCCGACCTGTCCGAACAGCCGGTGCTGATTGTCGCGCCCGGCGTCATCGAGGCGCCGCTGCTGGCAGCGCGGCTCGGACGCTGGGGCGCCAGGACCTGCCTGGTCCCCGATGCCGATGTCGCCTGCGCGATCCTGCCGGAGCGCCATTGGGATGCCGTGCTGGTCGATCACGCGGTCGGGCTCGCGGCGGCGGCGAGGATCTTGAATGCCGCATCGGGCGCAACGCGCCGCATCGTGCTGGTGACGCCGGCCGAACGGCACGAGCTGGCGCAATTCAAGGCGGCCGGTTTCACCGGCTATCTGGTCAAGCCGGTCCGCGCCGCCTCGCTCGCCGCGCGCTTTGGCGATACCGCCGCGGCGGCGGACGCGATGGAAGACACCGCCGATACAACGTCGCAGGAAGCGCGGAGCAAAGGGCTTGCTATCCTGGTCGCCGAGGACAACGAGATCAACGCCCTGCTCGCCCGCGCGCTGCTGGTCCGGCTCGGCCACCAGCCGACCATCGCGGTCAATGGCGCGGCCGCGGTCGAATCCTATCTTGCGGCTTCAAGCGCCGGCGCGCCGTACGACCTCGTCCTGATGGACGTGCACATGCCGGATGTCGACGGCCTCGAGGCGACGCGGCAAATCCGCGCCGCCGAAGCTGGCACGCATCGCACGCCGATCGTCGCGCTCACCGCCAATGCCTACGGGGAGGACCGCGAAGCCTGTCTTGCGGCCGGCATGGACGACTTCCTGGTCAAGCCGCTCGACCGCGAACGCCTCGCCGCCGTGCTGACCCCGATCGGACGGCCGGCCACGATGGCGGCATAGAGCGCGTCCAGGAAAAGTGGAAACCGGTTTTCCGTCCGGACGCGCGATAGATCAAAGCTTCCTCAACGCGACTTCCTGCACCTGATGGTTCTGATCCTTCTTCAGGATCAGGTGCGCGCGCTGGCGCGTCGGCAAGATGTGCTCGTTCAGATTCACCAGATTGATCCCGTTCCAGATCGAGTTCGCGGTCTCGGTTGCCTGCTTGTCGTCAAGACCGGCATAGCGATGGAAATAGGATATCGGGTCGCGGAACGCGGTTTCGCGCAAAGTGAGAAAGCGGTCGACGTACCATTTTTGCAGGACGTTCTCGTCGGCGTCGATATAGACCGAGAAGTCGAAGAAGTCGGAGACGAACGGAATCTCCGTGCCGTCGCGCGGCGGCCGGCCGACATGCAGCACATTGACGCCTTCGAAGATCAGGATGTCGGGCCGGTCGACTTCGATCCATTGGTTCGGCAGAACGTCGTAGACGATGTGCGAATAGACCGGCGCGCGCACCGGGCGGCGGCCGGCCTTCACGTCGGCCAGAAAGTGCAGCAGCGTCGGCAGATCGTAGCTCTCCGGAAAGCCCTTCTTCGCCATCAGGCCCTCACGTTCGAGGACGGCGTTGGGGAGCAGAAAGCCGTCGGTGGTGACGAGATCGACCTTCGGCGTGTTCGGCCAGCGCGCCAGCAGCGCCTGCAGCACGCGCGCGGTGGTCGACTTGCCGACCGCGACCGAGCCGGCGACACCGATGATGTAGGGCACCTTGGCCTCGGCAGTGCCGAGGAAGTGTTGCTGCACGATGAACAGCCGCTGGGTGGCCGCGACGTAGAGCGACAGCAGGCGTGACAGCGGCAGGTAGATTTCCTCGACCTCGTTCATGTCGAGGCGATCGGTCAGCGAGCGCACGCGCGTCACCTCGTCGGGGGTGAGCGTCATCGGCGTGTCATTGCGCAGAGCCGCCCACTCGGCGCGCGAGAAGGTCAGATAGGGCGAGATGCCGTCTTCGACGCGTTGTTCCATGACGTGTGCCTCGCTCAACCCTTGCGCGACGCCTTCTCTTCCAAACCGGACTGGGCCTGCCGCGCCGCCAGCACCGCCTCGACTTCGGCAAGCTTGACGCCACGCGCCTCCAGCACGACGAGCAGATGATAGATGAGATCGGCAGCTTCCGCGATCAGGTGCTCGCGATCCTCCGCGACCGCCGCGAGCACTGTTTCCACCGCCTCCTCGCCGAGCTTCTTGGCGCAATGCGCCACGCCCTTGTCGAGCAGCTTGCGGGTATAGGACGTCTCGGCATTTGCGGCGGCGCGCTCGTGCACGCGGACTTCAAGGTCATGGATCGTGAAGGCACTCATTACCAGGCTCCTGCCTACTCGCCATAGCATAGCGGCTCTGCGAAATCTCGGCCTCGTCAAACCTGCGCGCGCTCTATCTGCACTAACGGTTGGGGTCTTTGGCCATCCAAACCGGAACACCGCGCCAAGCCATTTACCAGGCCATTCGGCGCCTTCCCCCAAGCTCTCGTCGCGAGCGAGACTGGCGGCCCCAACGAAAGTCGTATGCTCGCCTTGGGAGTTGAGTCGTGCTCGACATCATGCCGCTTTTGATCATGCCCCTCCTGGTGATCGCCCTGCTGATCCTCCTCGGGGGTCTGCGCATCGCCAATCAGTATGAGCGCGCCGTCGTGTTCCGGCTCGGGCGCTACCAGGACACGCGCGGGCCCGGCCTCTATTGGATCATCCCGTTCGTCGAGTGGCAGTACACCATCGATCTGCGCATCAACACGACTGCGGTCGAGGAACAGGAAACCATCACCAAGGACAACGTGCCGATCAAGGTCAACGCGGTCGTGTGGTACCGGATCGTCAACCCGAAACAGGCCAAGCTCGAGGTCAAGAACATCGACAACGCCGTGATCCAGGTCGCGCTGACGGCGCTGCGCACCGGCATCGGGCAGCATTCACTCGACGAGGTGTTGAAAGAGCAGGAGGCTGTATCGCTGCTGATCCAGCAGAAGATCGATGCCGTCACCGAACCATGGGGCGTGAAGGTCGAGCGCGTCGAGATGAAGAATGTCGAGATTCCGATCTCGATGCAGCGCGCGATGGCGCAGGAAGCCGAAGCCTTGCGTGAAAAGCGCGCGCGTCTGATCAAGGCGCAGGCCGAATTCGAGGCGGCCGCGCAACTGCGGCAGGCGGCCGAGATCATCATGCAGAACCCGGCCGGTCTCGAATTGCGCCGCATGCAGATGATCACGGAAGTGGGCGCCGAGCAGAACACCATGACGATCATCATGATGCCGAGCGAGTTCGTGTCGGCGGCCGGAGCCCTCTCCAAACTCGCGCCGGCGCCAGCTAGATCTTGATTTGTCGCTCGTCCGGACGGAAAATCGGTTCGCGCTTTTCCTGGACGCGCGCTAGGGATCCATCCGCATCGGCAGCCCGGCTTTGGCCATATGGTCCTTGGCCTGCCGCACGGTGTATTCGCCGAAATGGAAGATTGATGCCGCCAGCACCGCGGTCGCGTGGCCATCGCGGATGCCGGCGACCAGGTCGTCGAGATTGCCGACGCCGCCCGAGGCGATCACCGGCACCGTGACGGCATCGGCGATCGCGCGCGTGAGCGCGACGTCGTAGCCGGATTTCGTGCCGTCGCGGTCCATCGAGGTCAAAAGAATCTCGCCGGCGCCAAGCGACACCACCTCGCGCGCATAGTCGATCGCATCGAGCCCGGTCGGCTTGCGCCCGCCATGGGTGAAAATCTCCCACCGGTCACCCTCGTCCGGTTTCGAGACCTTCTTGGCGTCGATCGCCACCACGACGCATTGATCGCCGAATTTTTCCGCGGCTTCTTTCACGAAAGCGCGCTTGTTCACCGCCGCGGTATTGATCGACACTTTGTCGGCGCCGCAGGCGAGCAGCTTGCGGATATCTTCCACGGTGCGCACGCCACCGCCGACGGTCAGCGGCATGAAGCAGGCTTCGGCGGTGCGCGTCACCACGTCGAAAATCGTGTCGCGGTTCTCGTGGCTCGCCGTGATGTCGAGAAAAGTCAGCTCGTCCGCGCCGGCCGCGTCATAGGCGATTGCGGCCTCGACCGGATCGCCCGCATCGCGCAGATTGACGAAGTTGACGCCTTTGACGACCCGGCCGTCCTTCACGTCGAGGCAGGGAATGACGCGGACCTTGAACATCGGGCGGCCTTCTCACGCAGCTTTGGCGGACTTGAGCAGCTTGAGCGCTTGCGCCGGATCGAGCCGTCCATCGTAGAGCGCGCGGCCCGCGATCGCCCCTTCGAGCTTGCGCGCATCCGGCTGCGTCATCCGCCGGATATCCTCGATCGACGCAAGGCCGCCGGATGCGATGACGGGTATCGAGATCGCCTCGGCGAGCGCGATGGTGGCGTCCCAGTTGATGCCCTGCAGCATGCCGTCGCGCGCCACATCCGTGTAGATGATCGCCGCAACGCCGGCATCCTCGAAGCGCCGTGCGATGTCGAGCACGGTCAGCTCCGATTGCGCGGCCCACCCCTCGACCGCGACCTTGCCGTCACGCGCATCGAGGCCGACCGCGATGCGTCTCGGGTGCTTCTGCGCGGCTTCCTTCACCAGCGCCGGATCGCGCACCGCGGCCGTCCCGATGATGACGCGGTTGACGCC
>JBBWZU010000644.1:0-10376 GCA_039649225.1 Hyphomicrobiales bacterium
CGGCTTCCTGATCCGCGCCGCCTTGGCGACGACGCTGTCCGGCCTCTGGGGTCTCTATGCGGGCTTTGAATTCTGCGAAGCCGCCGCGCTGCCGGGGCGCGAGGAATATCTCGATTCTGAAAAATACCAGATCCGCATCCGCGACCCGAAGGCGCCCAATATCATCGCCGAGATCACGGCGCTCAACCGCATCCGCAAGTCCAACCCGGCGCTGCACAGCCATCTCGGCGTCACGTTCTACAACGCTTTCAACGATCAGATCCTGCTCTACGGCAAGGCGCTTCCCTCGCACGAGGACATGATCCTGGTCGCGGTCAGTCTCGATCCGCACCACGTCCAGGAAGCGACATTCGAGCTGCCGCTGTGGGAGTGGCAGCTTCCCGACAACGCCTCCGCCGAGATCGAGGATCTCATGACCGGACATCGGTTCGTGTGGAGCGGCAAGCTGCAGCACGTACGGCTCGATCCCTTAGCGCTTCCGTTCGCGATCTGGCGCGTAACCCCGTTCGGCCGGAGCGCGCCATGAACGCCCCGCTCGCACGTCTGGTTCAATCCACCGCGGATGAACCGCTCTGGTACAAGGACGCCATCATCTATCAGCTGCATGTCAAGTCGTTCTACGACAGCAACAATGACGGCGTCGGCGATTTTCCCGGGCTGATGTCCAGGCTCGATTACATCGCCGAGCTTGGCGTCAACGCCATCTGGCTGTTGCCGTTCTATCCCTCGCCGCGCCTCGATGACGGCTACGACATCAGCGACTACCGCACGATTCATCCCGAATACGGCACGATGAGCGATTTCAAGCGCTTCGTCGCAGCCGCGCATGCGCGCGGCATCCGGGTGATCATCGAGCTCGTCATCAATCACACCTCCGATCAGCACCCCTGGTTTCAGCGCGCGCGCCGGGCGAAGCCGGGCTCGGCGGCCCGCAACTACTATGTGTGGTCCGACACCGACCAGAAGTATCTCGGCACGCGCGTCATCTTCCTCGACACCGAGCGTTCGAACTGGACCTGGGACCCGGAGGCGGGGGCTTACTTCTGGCACCGCTTTTATTCGCACCAGCCCGATCTCAACTTCGATAACCCGCGCGTGCTCGAGGCCGTCATCGGCGTGATGCGCTTCTGGCTCGAGCTCGGCGTCGACGGGCTGCGGCTCGATGCCGTGCCGTATCTGATCGAGCGCGATGGGACCAACAACGAGAACCTGCCCGAGACGCACGAGGTGCTCAAACGCATCCGCGCCGAGCTCGACGCTTCCTATCCGGGCCGCATGCTGCTCGCCGAGGCCAATCAATGGCCGGAGGACACCAAGGATTATTTCGGCGAAGGCGATGAATGCCACATGGCGTTTCACTTCCCGCTGATGCCGCGCATGTACATGGCGCTGGCGCGCGAGGACCGCTTCCCGATCACCGACATCATGCGCCAGACGCCGCCGATCCCGGACAATTGCCAGTGGGCGATCTTCCTGCGCAATCACGACGAGCTGACGCTCGAAATGGTCACGGATTCCGAGCGCGACTATCTCTGGCAGACCTACGCGGCGGACCGGCGCGCGCGCATCAATCTCGGTATCCGCCGCCGCCTCGCGCCGTTGCTCGAGCGCGACCGCCGCCGCATCGAGATGATGAACTGCCTGCTGCTCTCGATGCCCGGCGCGCCGGTCATTTACTATGGCGATGAGATCGGCATGGGAGATAACATCCACCTCGGCGACCGCGACGGCGTGCGCACGCCGATGCAATGGACGCCGGACCGCAACGGCGGCTTCTCGCGCGCCGATCCGGCCGCGCTGGTGCTCCCGGCCAACATGGATGCGCTCTACGGCTATGAGACGATTAATGTGGAAGCGCAAACGCGCGACCCGCATTCGCTGCTGCATTGGATGCGCCGCATGCTGGCGGTGCGCCGCCGCCATCCGGCGCTCGGACGCGGCACGCTGCGCTTTCTCTATCCGAAGAACCGCAAGGTGCTGGCCTATCTGCGCGAGGCCGATGGCGAAACGATCCTTTGTGTCGCCAACGTGTCGCGCGCCTCGCAAGCCGTCGAGCTCGATCTGTCGGAAATGGCCGGCCGCGTTCCGGTTGAGCTCAGCGGTGGATCGCTGTTTCCGCCGATCGGGCAGCTCACTTATCTGCTGACGCTGCCGCCTTACGGCTTCTATTGGTTCGTCCTCGCGGCCGAGAGCGACGCGCCGTCATGGCACACCCCGGCGCCGGAGCCGATGCCGGAATACATTACGATGGTATTCCGGCGCTCGCTCGCCGAAGTGATCAGCCCGCCCGCCAGCAGCGAGCTCGAGCGCGAGGCGCTGGCATCTTATCTCACCAAGCGGCGCTGGTTCTCCGCCAAGGACCAGACGGTGCGATCCATTCGCATCAAGACCGTCACCCATCTGCCGGAGGCCGACCGCGAGGTGCTGCTGGCGGAAGTCGAGGCCATCACAGATGCCGGCGCAAGTTCCTGGCAGCTCCCGCTGTCGATCGCATGGGACGATGAGCCGACGGCGGCGCTGCCAAGCCAGTTGGCGCTCGCACGGGTGCGGCGCGGCCGCCGCGTCGGTCTGCTGACCGATGGCTTTTCTTTGCCGACATTCGCGCATGCGATGCTGTCGTCGTTGGCGACGGCGAAAGGCATCAAGACCGGCGACGGGTCGATCCAGTTCGAGCCGACGCCGCAGGGCAGGGAGATGCTGGCGCGTCCGCCCGATGCGCCGGTGATGTGGCTGAGCGCCGAGCAATCCAATTCCTCGCTCGTCATCGACGATGCCGTGGTGCTGAAAATCTTCCGGCGCATTTCCGCCGGGCAGCATCCCGAAGCCGAGATGAGCCGCTACCTCACGGCGCGCGGCTTTGCCAACACGCCGCCGATGCTGGGCGAAGTGCTGCGGATCGGACCCGATGAGACCTGCTCGCTCGCCGTTGCCCAGGGCTTCGTGCGCAATCAGGGCGATGGCTGGGCCTGGACGCTCGACCGCTTCAATCGCGCGATCGACGACCTTGCAACGCAACAGGCCAGTGCCGATGCGCGCGCAGACGACATCGCCGACTACGAGACGGTCGCGGCAGCGATCGGCCAGCGCCTCGGCGAAATGCATGCCGTGCTGGCGCAGCCGAGCGACGAGGAGGCGTTCAACCCGGCGGTCGCCGTGGCCGATGACGTCAAGGCCTGGATCGCGCGCGCGGACGGTCTGCTGGAGCGGGCGCTGGCGGCACTCGACTCTTTCGGCAAGAGCAAATTCCGCGACGATGAAGCCGCGACCGCGCAGGCGAACCAGTTGTTGTCGCGGCGCGACCAGATCGCCGCGGCGCTGCGCCGTCTTGCGCAGTCCGGCGTGGGATCGCCGGTGACGCGAATCCATGGCGACTTCCATTTGGGCCAGGTGCTGATCGCGAGCGGGGACGCCTACATCATCGACTTCGAGGGTGAACCCGCGCGCCCGCTCGCCGAACGGCGCGGCAAGGCCAGTCCGCTGCGCGATGTCGCGGGGCTGATCCGTTCGCTCGACTACGCGGCGGCCGCAACGCTGATGCCGAACAACGTCACGGCGGCGGCCGTCTCGGACGAAGCGCGCGGCGCCTTCTTGATCCGTTTGCGCGATAGCGCGACGGCAGCTTTCCTGAAGGCCTACCGCGCGGCGGTGGCCGATCTGCCCGGCATGGCCAATGACGATCTCCTCGACTTCTTCCTGATCGAGAAGGCAGCCTACGAGGTCGCCTATGAGGCGGCGAACCGGCCCGCGTGGCTGCCTATACCCCTGCACGGCCTTTCGACTTTGGTGGACCGCATGCTCCGTCCCGCACAGCGGAGGGACTCATGACCGTACATACCTCGATCCCCGCACCGCGCCTTGATGCGCGTGAAGCCGAAGCGCTGGCCCAGGCGCTGCACGGCGACCCGTTCCGCGTGCTCGGGCCGCATCAAACGCCGTCGGGCCGGATGGTGCGCGCCCTGCTGCCGGGCGCGACCGGCGTGGAAGTCCTGCGCCGCGCCGACCGGGCCGTGCTCGGCCGGTTGGAACAGAGCGAACCTGGACTGTTTGCCGGCATCGTCAGCGATGGCGCGCCTTATCTGTTGCGCATCAACTGGCCCGGGGCCGAGCAGGAGACCGAGGACCCCTATGCGTTCGGTCCGGCGCTCGGCGATCTCGACCTGCATCTGTTCAACGAGGGCCGGCATTTCGAGCTCGCGCAGGCGCTGGGCGCCAATGTCGTGACCATGGATGGCGTGCGCGGTGTGCGCTTCGCCGTCTGGGCGCCGAACGCCAATCGCGTCGCGGTCGTCGGGGATTTCAATGCCTGGGATGCGCGGCGCCATGCGATGCGGTTGCGCCACAGCGCCGGTATCTGGGAGCTGTTCATCCCGCGTGTTGCGCCCGGCGCGCACTACAAGTTCGACATCGTGGGCGCCGGCGGCATTCGCGTGCCGCTGAAATGCGATCCGGTCGCGCAGCAGACCGAGGCGCCGCCCGCGACCGCATCCGTCGTCACCGACCCGCGGCCATTTCGCTGGCGCGACGAAGCCTGGATGGACGCGCGCGCTACGCGCCACGCGCCCGACGCGCCGATGTCGGTCTATGAGGTTCATCTCGGCTCCTGGATGCACCGGTCGCACGATGCCGGCGCCGCCACGATGTGGGATGCGGCGATCGACCGCCTCATTCCCTACGTCGCGGACCTCGGCTTTACGCACATCGAACTGATGCCGATCACGGAATTTCCCTTCGGCGGTTCATGGGGCTATCAGCCGCTCGGCCTGTTCGCGCCGACCGGGCGCTTTGGCACGCCGGAGGGCTTTGCGCGCTTCGTCGATGCGGCGCACCAGGCCGGCATCGGCATCATTCTGGACTGGGTGCCGGCGCATTTTCCGACTGATCCGCACGGGCTGGCGCGCTTCGACGGCACCGCGCTGTACGAGCATCTCGATCCGCGCGAAGGCTTCCATCACGACTGGAACACTTACATCTACAATTTCGGGCGGCGCGAGGTGCAGGGCTTTCTGATCGCCAGCGCGCTGCATTGGCTGGAGCATTTCCATGTCGATGCGCTGCGCGTCGATGCGGTCGCATCGATGCTCTACCGCGACTATAGCCGGCCGGCGGACGCCTGGGTCCCCAACGTCTATGGCGGACGCGAGAACCTCGAGGCCGTCGGCTTCCTGCGTCATCTCAATGCCGTCGTGCGCGAGCGTTGCCCCGGCGCGATCATGATCGCGGAGGAATCCACCGCATGGCCGGGTGTCACGCAGCCGGTGTCCGAGCACGGGCTCGGCTTTGCGTACAAGTGGAACATGGGATGGATGCACGACACCCTGCGCTACATCGAGAAGGATCCGATCCATCGGCCCTATCATCACGACGATTTCACCTTCGGGCTGATCTATGCGTTTTCGGAAAAATTCATCCTGCCGCTGTCGCATGATGAGGTGGTGCACGGCAAAGGCTCGCTGCTCGGCAAGATGCCGGGCGACCGCTGGCAGAAATTCGCAAACTTCCGCGCCTATCTCGGCTTCATGTGGTCGCATCCCGGCAAGAAGCTGATGTTCATGGGCGGCGAGATCGCGCAGGAGCGCGAATGGAATCACGACCGCGAGCTCGACTGGTTCCTGCTCGACGATCCGGCCCACAACGGCATCCAGCGGCTGATGCGCGATCTCAATCGCCTCTATCGCGCCGAGCCCGCGCTGCACGCACGCGATGCCGAGCCCGCCGGCTTCCGCTGGGTCGTCGGCGACGACCGGGCCAATTCGGTGTTTGCGTATCTGCGCTTCGGCCAGGATGGCAGCGCGCCGGTTCTGGTCGTCTGCAACATGACGCCGGTGCCGCGCCATCATTACCGCGTCGGCGTGCCGCATGCCGGGGCCTGGCGCGAGATCGCCAATACGGACTCGCGTTTCTATGGCGGTAGCGACATGGGGAACGAAGGCGCGGTCCACGCCGTTAGCAGCCCGTCGCACGGGCAGCAGCAGTCGCTCGAGTTGACGCTTCCGCCGCTCGCCACCATCATGCTCCGGGCTGAGACGTAAATTCATGGCGCCATATCCCGACCGGTTGTCGCCGGGCTCTCCATATCCGCTCGGCGCCACTTGGGACGGCCTCGGCACCAACTTCGCGGTGTTTTCCGCGCACGCCGAGCGCATGGACCTCTGTCTCTTCGATCCGTCGGGCAAGCGGCAGATCAGGATCTATCAGCTTCCCGAATGCACTGACGAGATCTGGCACGGTTATCTGCCGAATGCGCGCGCCGGACTGCTCTATGGCTATCGCGCCTACGGGCCCTACGATCCGCACAACGGACACCGCTTCAATAACTACAAGCTGCTGCTCGACCCCTATGCCCGGCGGATGGCCGGCGACTTCCGCTGGTCCGATGCGCTGTTTGGCTACCGGGTGAATTCCTCGCGCGCCGATCTGTCGTTCGACCGCCGCGACAGCGCGCCCGGCATGTTCAAGGCGGTGGTGACGGATGAAAGCTTCAACTGGGCCGACGACCGGCCGCCGAATGTTCCCTGGGCCGACACCGTCATCTATGAAGTCCATCTGCGTGGCTTGAGCATGCTGCGCGAGGACCTGAGGTCGAACGAGCGTGGCACCTTCGCGGTGCTGGCCGAACCCGACTTCATCGCGCACCTCAAACGCCTCGGTGTGACCGCGGTGGAGCTGTTGCCGATTCATGCCTACCTGCAGGACCGCTATCTGCTGGAAAAGGGGCTGAGCAACTACTGGGGCTACAACACGCTCGGGTTCTTCGCGATCGAGCCGCGCTATCTGTCGGAGAATTCCGCGAACGAGATGCGGGTCGCGGTCCGGCGGCTGCATGCGGCCGGCATCGAGGTGATCCTCGACGTCGTCTACAATCACACCGGCGAGGGCAGCGAGCTCGGGCCGACGCTGTCGTTCCGCGGGCTCGACAATGCGAGCTACTATCGGCTCGTTCCCGACAACAAGCGCCACTGCATCAACGATACCGGCACCGGCAACACGGTGAACCTGTCGAACGCGCGCGTCCTGCAGATGGTGATGGACTCGCTGCGCTATTGGGTCACGCAGTTCCACGTCGACGGCTTCCGCTTCGATCTCGGCGTGGCGCTCGGGCGCGAGCTGCACGGTTTCGATCCTGGCGCCGGCTTCTTCGATGCGTTGCGCCAGGACCCCATCCTGGCGCGCGTGAAGCTGATCTCCGAGCCGTGGGATATCGGACCCGGCGGCTATCAACTCGGCCATCATCCGCCCGGCTTTGCCGAATGGAACGACCGGTTTCGCGATACCGTGCGCCGCTTCTGGCGCGGCGATGCCGGCCAGCGCTCCGATCTGGCCGCAAGGATCGCAGGTTCGAGCGATCTGTTCGACCGCCGCTCGCGCCGTCCGTGGGCTTCGGTGAATTTCGTTTCGTCCCATGACGGCTACACGCTGACCGATGTCGTCAGCTACATCGAACGCCACAACGAGGCCAATGGTGAAGACAATCGCGACGGTCACGGCGAGAACTATACGGCCAATTGGGGCGTTGAAGGTCCGAGCGATGACCCGGTCATTCTCGACACAAGGCGGCGCATCGCGCGCGCGATGCTCGCGACAGTCTTCTTTGCGCACGGCACGCCGATGCTGCTCGGCGGCGACGAATTCGGCCGCACGCAGCAAGGCAACAACAATCCCTATTGCCAGGACAATGAGATGTCATGGTTCGACTGGAAGCTGGCGGGCTCGGCCGAAGGTCAGGCGCTGACTGGCTATGTGGCGCGGCTCGCGGCCTTGCGGCATCGGCATCCGGCCCTGCGCTGCCGCCATTTCCTGCACGGCAAGGACGAACCGGCGCCGGGTGTGCTCGACATCCAATGGTTCGACACCCACGGCCACGTCATCTCGGACGGAGCGTGGAACAACGGCGAGGAACGGATGCTCGCGTTGCGCCGCGCCTCCAGGAACGATGACGGCAGCGTGCCGATTTTGAGCCTGTATCTCAATCCGACGGCGGATGAAGTGCGCTTTCGTATTCCGCCACCGAAAATGCCGACGCGCCTGCTGATCGACAGCGGCGCGCCCGATGCACCCGAGCGGGATATCGCGGGCGACGAGATCGCGGTCGCGGCGCGCAGCGCCGTCCTGACGATCAGCATTTACAAAGCCGAAGAGTCATGACCGCGTTCATGCGCGAGCTTTCATTCGGCGCGACGCTGCTCGGCGCGGACCGGACCCGCTTTCGCCTCTGGGCCCCGGCACGAGAGAGCGTATCGGTTCAGATCGACGGCAAGGCCTGGCCGATGCAAAGGCGCGCGGGCGGATGGTTCGAGGCCGAGGTCGCATGCGGCGCCGGCGCGCAGTATCACTACCGGCTCGGCCCGGATCTTGCGGTGCCGGATCCTGCCTCGCGCGCGCAGGCCGACGACGTCCATGGTCCAAGCCTCGTCGTCGATCCGCGCGCCTATCGCTGGCGCCACCCGGAATGGCGCGGGCGCCCCTGGCACGAAACGGTGCTTTATGAACTTCACGCCGGTCTGCTCGGCGGCTTTGCCGGCGTGCAGGCACAACTTGCGAAGTTGAAGCAGCTCGGCATCACGGCGGTCGAGCTGATGCCGATCAATGATTTTCCGGGTGAGCGAAACTGGGGCTACGACGGCGTGCTGCCCTTCGCGCCCGATCGCGCCTACGGCTCGCCCGACGACCTCAAGGCGCTGGTCGATGCGGCGCACGCGCACGGGCTGATGATCTTTCTCGACGTCGTCTACAATCACTTTGGGCCGGATGGAAACTATCTTGCAAGCTATGCGCCGCAGCTCTTCCGCGACGACGTGAAAACGCCATGGGGTCCGGCGATCGACTTTCGCAAACAGGAAGTGCGCCGCTTCTTTACCGAGAACGTTCTCTATTGGCTGATGGAGTATCGCTTCGACGGCCTGCGCCTCGATGCCGTGCACGCCATCACTGAAGCCGACTGGCTTGATGAGATGGCGGCGCAAGTCCGCGCGACGGTCGAGCCCGGCCGCCATGTGCATCTGGTGCTCGAGCATGACGGCAATGTCGCCGAGCACTTGCGGCGCGATTTCAGCGCCCAGTGGAATGACGATGCGCATCATGTGCTGCACGTGATGCTGACCGGCGAGCGCGAAGGCTATTACATCGACTATGCGGAGAAACCGGCCGCGCGGCTGGCGCGCGCACGTTCGGAAGGTTTTGTATATCAGGGCGAGCCGTCGTGGCACCGCACTGGGGAGAAGCGCGGTACGCCGAGCGCCGACCTGCCGCCGACATGCTTCGTGCTGTTCATCCAGAATCACGATCAGATCGGCAATCGCGCCTTCGGCGACCGCTTGACCGCGCTGACTGACCCGCGTGCCCTGGAAGCCGCGATCGCGTTGCAACTGCTGTGTCCGCAGATTCCGCTGATCTTCATGGGCGAGGAAGACGCGAGCACAACGCCGTTTCAATTTTTCACCGACCATCACGATGAGTTGGCCGATGCCGTGCGCGAGGGGCGTCGCCGGGAGTTTGCGAGCTTCGCCGCCTTCGCTGATCCGGCGCGCCGCGCCAGCATCCCCGATCCGAATGCCGCCACGACTTTCGCGCAGTCCCGGCCAGTACCCGACGCGGCGCTGGGATCATCGCGCCGCGATCTCTATTGGCGGTTGCTCGGTCTGCGCCGTGACCGGATCATGCCGCGTCTCGACGGTGCCCGCGCGCAGGAGGCCAGGGTCATCGGCGAAGCCGCCGTGCTGGCTCGATGGCGGATGGGCGATGGCGCGATCCTGACCATTGCGGCCAACCTCGCTGCGGCCGCGTGCCCGCTGGCCACGCCATCGGGCGGCCTGCTGTTCGCGACTGGAGAAACCGGCGGCGCATCCGCCCAAAATGGTCAGCTTGAAGGCCGCACGACCGTTGCGTTCCTGGAGACGGACCGTGGATGAGGCACTACGCGAGCTGGCACGGCTCGCCGGCATCGCGAACGATTGGGTCGACGCGAACGGCATGCCGCAACGCGTTGCCATCGGCTCGTTGCGCGCGATCCTGGCGGCGCTCGGTTTTCCCTGCGCGACCGCGGCCGATCTCAACGCCAGCCGTGCCAGATTGACGAACGACGTCTCTCATTCTCTGCCGCCGCTTGCGACCGCCACGGTCGGCGATCCCATTCGCCTGACCGGCGGGGCGGATCGCCACCGCGCGAGCGAAATTGCCTATGAGGACGGCGGCCGCGCCGATGTGACGCTGCAAGCCGCGGATGGCGGGCTCCTGGTCCCCTCGGTCGACCGGCCCGGCTATCATCGGCTTCGCATTGGCGACCGCGAATTGACGTTGGCGGTCGCGCCGCGACGCTGCGTGACCGTCAATGATATCGCGCCGGATCAACGGCCGTGGGGACTGGCGGTCCAGCTCTATGG
>JBBWZU010000648.1:0-11576 GCA_039649225.1 Hyphomicrobiales bacterium
CGTCGATGAATGGTTATACGCTGGCCGACCGCGGCACGTGGCTCGCGTTCAAGAACCGCGGCGAACTCGACATCGTGATCGAAGGCGACAAGCCGTTGTTCAATCAGTACGGCGTCATGCTGGTGAATCCGGCCAAGCACACGCATGTGAAGGCGGTGCTCGGCCAGGAGTTCATCGACTGGCTCGTCTCAGCCGACGGACAGCAGACGATCGCCGACTATAAGATAAACGGACAGCAATTGTTCTTTCCGAACGCCACGGTTCCGGGAGCGTGAATGTTCAAGCGTTCTGTCGGGCAGGCAATGCGAAGCGTGTCCGCCCTACTCTGGATCATCATCATGGCATCTCCCGCCCAAGCTGCTGAAGTTCTGCTCCACGCGGCCGGCTCCCTGCGCGGCGCGCTCGCCGAGGTGGCCGAGGCGTTCGAGGCATCGAGCGGCGACAAGGTCCGGCAGAAATACGGTGCCTCCGGCACGCTGCACGATGCGATTGCAAGCGGCGAGCGCGCCGAAGTGTTCGCGTCCGCCAACATGGCGCATCCGCGCGCGCTCGCCAAAGCCGGCAAGGCGGCTCCGGTCGTGCTGTTTGCGCGCAATCGGCTGTGCGCACTGGCCAAACCCGGACTCGCGGTCACGGGAGAAAACCTGCTGGAGCGCATGCTGAGCCCGGATATCAAGCTCGGCACCTCGACGCCGAAAGCCGATCCATCCGGTGACTATGCGTTCGAGGTATTCGGCAAAGCCGAGGCGATCAAGGCCGGCAGCCGCGCGGCGCTGGAGCGGAAAGCGCTGCAACTGACCGGCGGTGCGACGAGCGCGCAGCCGCCCGACGGCCGCAGCGTCTATGGCTGGCATATCGCGGAAGGCCGCGCGGACATGTTCCTTGCCTATTGCACGGCGGCGGCGGCCGCAGCGAAGGAAAATCCCGGGCAGCAGATCGTGCCGCTGCCTGACGCACTTGGTGTTGGCGCCGACTACGGATTGGCGGTGATGAACCAAGCCTCGCCCGCCGCGTACCGGTTCGCGCTATTCATCCTGTCGACGGAGGGACAAGGCCTATTGGCAAAGCACGGCTTTGCGTCCCCGGGATTGTAAATAAGCTAACGAAGCGTAACCCGCCGTTTTTCGCAAAGAGGCAGGCTCCGCCTCACCCGCCCCTACCGCCCCTGACCAGGGGAGTCCGGCGGCTCGCGGTCTTTGCGACCGGTATAGTGGCTCCAGACCTGGGCCAGCCAATCAGGAGCCCGCCGCCACAGGGCGGCAAGGCTTGCATGACCGTCCTCGCGATCACGCGGGCGCGGTGAAGTGGGGCTCGGTGTTTTCACGGTGGACTGCGGGCTTGATGTGCGGATCGGCGGCTACTTCGCGATTCGCAAATTCGCCAGCGTCTGTGCGATCGAGGTGAACACGCCGTTGAGCTGGCTTGCCTGCTGCACGTCGTAATACATGCCGGGCTTACTGGCGCAATTCTTCAGCAGCGTCGTGTTGCCGTCGATCACGCGCACCGTATAGAGCTGGATACTCGCCGCTTTCACGTTGGCGCAGGCGAGCGCGGTGCGGGTATCGATGTTCGATTCGCTCGTTGACCAGCGGTTCCGCGTATTGGTGCCGTCGGTGAGCAGAATGATCACCTTGTCCAATTTGCTCGGATCCGGAGCGTTTCCCTCGGGCAGCGGCAGGGTCGGGGTGAGCGCGTGCCACGCCCACGCCAGCCCGATCGTGACGTTGGTATTGCCGGACGCCTGCATGGCGTCGATCTTGCTGTTGAGATTGGTCCAGCCGGTCTGGTCGAGAACGTCGGTCAGCGGCATCAGCGAAGTGAGCTTGCCGCACGTGGTTGCCGGATAGAGCGTGTGGACGCTGCCGGAGACCGGCTCCGTGTCGAGGACGTCATTCGACTGGTCGCGATCCATCACGCATCCGGTCCACTGGCTCTTCTGAATATCCTTGACCGTATAGTCGACCCAGAACTCGTCCTTGTAGCCGGTTCCGACATTCACGCCCGTATCGAACGGGATGATCGCGACCTTGACGTCGCCCGGCTGCTTGGCGGCCGCCTGCAGCGTGGTGAGCAGATTGTGCGCGGCGGTCTTGAGCTGGGTGAGCTTGCCGTTCTGCGCCATCGAGCCGGTGTTGTCGAGCGCGAGCGCGACCTCGAGCTTCTTGATGCCCCACTTCACGTCCGCAGACGTGGAGATGTCGAGCTTGTCTTGACCGAGCAGCTTGGTGAATGTCGTCGGCACTTCACCCGACGCCGCGACGTGGAGCGTGAAGCTTCCCGCCTGCGGGCTGGTCCGCACGGCGGTGACCTGAACGTTTGCGGTTTCCGGCCGGTTGAACTGAGCGGTAAAAAGCGAGATCGCCTTCGCGCTTATCTCGTCCGGTGTCATCGTGGCGGCGTCGCGCGACAGCAGCAGCGCGGTCGCGTCGAGCGAGGCCTGCATTGCGGTGCGCGCCGCATTGCCGCGGCTATAGTCAACGGCCGCGCCGACGAACCCGATAAGAGGAACAAGTCCGAGAGCGAACATTGGCGCGACGCCGCCGCGCCGGTCGCCAAGAAAACGTGACCACATGCCCTGCCTCAGCCCTTTTGCCTCAGTGAGGCGAAGGTGACGCAGAGGACTTGACATTGAGTCACGTTGGACCGCGAATTTCTCGTAAAATGCAATGCATCGCGCGGGCCTGCGCCAAAACGCCCGGAAACTGCAGCAACTGCGGAAACGCTTGAGCGGTCGCGTTTTGCGCGCCAGCCGCGATCGGTGTGGTGGTAAACAACACATTGACCGCATTACGCAGAGACGCTTAAGCCGCCGTAAAGGATAGGGCTTCACGGCGGATTCAACATAGCAGCATTCGCATCAAGAACTTCAGGAAGGATTCAGTTTCCACGCGCAGTCTGCACCCAACAAAAGCGGTTAGAACTTTCAACGGGGCTGGCGTGCGTAAAAACACTATCGTCATGGTTGGCATTGCCGTGGTGTTCGGCCTCCTTGCGGTCTTCGTGGCCCAAGGCTGGCTGGCCTACCAGGCGGAGCTCGGCCGCAAGACGACCGAACCCAAGGCGAAGCCGGTCGCGACACGCAACATCGTGATCGCGTCCGGCCCGCTGCGGTTCGGGACGCACCTCAATGCGGACGCTCTGCGCGAAGTCGAATGGCCCGAGGGAGCGATCCCGGCCGGCACGTTCGGCTCGATCGCCGACCTGATGTCGGGCGGCAATCGCATCGTGCTCGCGTCGATCGAAAAGAACGAGCCGATCCTGCGCACCAAGGTGACGGGACCGGGACAGAAGGCGACGCTCTCCGCGGTCATCCAGGACGGCATGCGCGCCGTCACGATCCGGGTGAACGACGTGGACGGCGTCGGCGGCTTCGTGCTGCCGAACGATCGCGTCGACGTGCTGCTGACGCGCCAGCAGGAGCGCACCAGCGGCATGAACGACGTGGTGATCCAGAATGCGCGCGTGCTGGCGGTCGACCAGCTCGCCGACGACGCGGCGGACCGTCCGACCGTCGTCAAGGCGGTCACGCTCGAGGTCGATACGATCTCGGCGCAGAAGATCGCGCTCTCAGCATCGCTCGGCTCGCTCTCGCTGATGCTGCGCCGCGCGGGCGAACAGGTTCAGGACACAACACGGCGCGTCACCGCGAGCGACTTGTCCAATACCGAGATGATCCAGGCTGCGCCCGAGGCGAAACGCTTTGCCAAGGTCGCGGTGACACGTGGCACGAACCGGCAGGAATACAACGTCACGACGGAAGAAGGGGACCGGCGCGACGGTGCTGAAACGCAGGCGGCCGCGCGCCGCTGACAAGAGCGAAATACGGGGTAAGGGGTTGATCATGGGAAAGCTTCAACATCGGGACGGGCGTCCCGACGCGCGCATCGCGCGGACTGTCGCCCTTCTTCTGGCGCTCGGGGCCGCGGCTCCGCTGGCGCTCGGCGCACTGGCGTCCAGCGCGGCGCAGGCGCGCGAGGTCGAGCTCAGCGCGGGCCGCTCGTCCGCGACGGTCAAGATCTCGATCGGAAAATCGGAGAACGCCCGCACCGTCGACAGCTTTTCGGAAGTGATCGTGAGCGATCCCGACATCGCCGACGCGATCCCGATGAGCGACCGCTCGCTCTCGATCCTCGGCAAGAAAATCGGCAACGCGCGCGTCTCGGTTTACGGCGAAGGCAAGAAGCTGGTCGGCGTGTTCGATATTGAAGTGTCCTACGATACCTCGCGGCTCGGCGCCGAGCTCGCCCAGCGCTTCCCGTCCGCGCGCTTCCGCGTCTCGTCGATCAACGGCCGCATCATGCTGGCCGGTATCGCACCCAACGGCTCGATCGTCGATCAGGCGATGACCATCGCCAAGCAGTTCGGCGCCGACGTCATCAATTCGGTCAAGGTCAGCGCGCCGCAGCAAGTGATGCTGGAAGTGCGTTTCGTCGAGGCGCAGCGCACCGCCAGCCGCGAACTCGGCGTGAACTGGCAGGTGGTGCAGACCAATCTGCTGAACGGCGGCGCCGGTATCGCCGCGACCGTCGGACAGGCGGGGAGCGGCGTTGGACTGCTCTCGGGCGCCGCCCCTTTCGGCTCGGTCGTCGGCAAGATGCTGTCGAACGGCGTCCAGGCCGATCAATTGTTGCAGGCGCTTGAATCGCGCGGTGTGGTGCGCCGGCTGGCCGAACCGAACCTCGTCACCCTGTCGGGCGACACCGCCAGCTTCCTGGCTGGCGGCGAATTTCCCATTCCGGTCTCGTCGAACAACGGCACGATCTCGGTCGAGTTCAAGAAGTACGGCGTCGGCCTTGCGTTCACGCCGACCGTGCTCGGCGATGGCCTGATCAACCTGAAGATCGAGCCGGAAGTCAGCCAGATCGATCCGACCACCGTCATCAGGATCGGCGGCATCAATATTCCGGCGCTGATCGTGCGCCGCGCCAATACCACGGTGGAGCTGCGCGACGGACAGAGCTTCGCGATCGCCGGACTGCTGCAGAACGACCTCTCGACCGATCAGCAGCAGCTGCCTTGGCTCGCCGACGTGCCGGTGCTCGGCGCGCTCGCCCGCAGCGCCTCGTATCAAAAGAAAGAAACCGATCTGGTCATCATCATCACGCCCCGTCTCGTGCGTCCGGCGCGGCCCGACCAGCACCTGCGCACGCCGCTCGATGGCTCCACGCCGGCGAACGATCCGGAGTTCTTCCTGCTCGGCCAGGCGGAAATCACCGAGCCGATGAAGAACCGCCTGAAGGGACGCATCGATGGTCGCCCGGCGCTGATCGGCCACATCCTCGACGTCCGCAAGGGAGAGAACCATGCGTCCAATTAAATCGCGCGGCATCACCATCGCGGCCCTCGTCGCGGCCACGATGCTCGGCGCATGCACCGACATGTATCTCGATCGCCGCGATACCGTGAGCTTCCAGGCGAGCAACGCCAGCGCCACCAACAAGGCGATTCAGACGATCGATCCGTGGCCGGCCTACGCGGCACGCCAGGATATCGCCTACGACGGCGAGCGCGCCGCGGCGGCTGCGGAGCGCTACCGCACCAACAAGGTGACGCCGCCGACCGGCATCGGCACCTCGTCGGTGAAATATGATCAGCCGGCGCCGCAACCCACCGCCAAGTAGGACACCGGGATACAGATGTTCGCACGCGAAACACCAGAGCCGGGAAAGACGCGCGTCGTGGCCCAGTGCCGCGATGCCGACTTTGAACGCCTGGTGCGCTCGACCTTCGGCATGGACGGCAAGGTCGAGCTGGTGCTCGCCACCGGCGCCTTCTGCGATGAGGTGCGCAAGCTGGACGCCACGGGCGCAACCGTCGTAATCGTGGATATCGATCCGGCCAGCGAGGCGGATTTCGCCGCGCTGAACGCTTTCACGCAACGGCTCGGCGGCACGCCGCCGGTGATCGTCGCGATTCCGGTGTTCGACGTCTCGGTCGCGCGGCAGCTGCTGCTGATGCGGGTCGCGGATTTTGTCGTCAAGCCGGTGGCTCCGCTCGATCTGGTGCGCGCTTGCGCGCGCGCCGCGCAAGGCGCCAAGAGCGCCGGCACCACAGAGGCGCAGATCTATACCTTCGTGCCGGCATCCGGCGGCGTCGGCCTCACGACACTGGCAATCGAAACCGCGATGCTGCTGCTCAAGGGCGACGGCTCGCAGAAATCCTCCACCTGCATCGTCGACCTCGACTTCCAGCATGGCTCGGTGTGCGACTATCTCGATCTTGAACCGCGCCTTGACCTCGACGAGATCGAGCCGCGCCCGGATCGCCTCGACCGGCAGTTGCTCGAAGTGATGATGTCGCAACACTCTTCCGGGCTGCAGGTGATCGCGGCGCCCTCGCGGCCGGCCGAGATGCGCTCGTTCGACTTCGAGGTGGTGACGCGTCTGCTCGATCTGGTGGCCTCGCACTTCGACAATGTCGTGATCGACGTGCCCCGCACCTGGTTTGCCTGGACAGATTCGGTGCTGATCGGTTCGAACCGCCTCTTCCTGGTGACCGAAATGACCGTGCCGGGGCTCAAGCATGCGCGCCATCTGGTCAACGTGATCCGCGAGCGGCTCGTCGACGGGCCGCGGCCCGAAGTCATCGTCAATCGCTTCGAGCAGCGTCTGTTCGGACCCGGGCTGCGCCGCGCCGACATCGAGCAGGCGCTCGGCGACTCGCTCGGCTGCACGATCCCGAACAATTTTCGCCTTGTCAGCGAGGCGATCGACCGCGGCGTGCCGCTCGACGAGGTAAAGGCCGGCAACAACATCACGCAGGCGCTATCGAAGCTCATCATTCCACCCAAGAACGCCAAGACGGGCGCGAAATCCAATGGGCTCGGTGAGCGCAAGCTCGCTCTGGCGCGCTGAAGGCACACAATGTTCGGACGCTTTACCGCAACGCGCCGGATTACGGAGGCCACCGCCGCCATCGCGGCACCGGCCGCCGATATCCCTGCGCTGCCGCCCGAGGAAGCGCCGAGCCTGCAACTGGTGCAGGAGCTACCCAAGCTCGAACCCAATCCGGAGCCGGCGCCCTCGAACTCGCCGCTGCGCGACAAGCTGCTCGACGCGAAAGTGCGCCTGCATCGCCGCCTGATCGAAGAAATCAATCTTTCGGCGATCGAGAAGGTGTCCGAGGGCGAAGTCCGGCGGCAGATCTCGGCGCTGGTCTCGCAATATGTGCTGGCCGAGCGCATCGCGCTCAACGCACAGGAACTGGAAGACTTCGTCGACGAGATCATCGACGAGATGACGGGTCTTGGTCCGATCGAGCCGCTGCTGAAAGACCCGAGCGTCAACGATATTCTGATCAACGGCCATGAATGCGTCTACGTCGAGCGCGCCGGCATGCTGGAGCCGACGCCCGTGCGCTTCAAGGACGAGGCGCACCTGTTGCGCATCGTCAACAAGATCGTTTCGGCGGTCGGCCGGCGCGTCGATGAATCGCAACCGCTCTGCGACGCGCGTCTGCTCGATGGCTCGCGCATCAACATCGCGGTGCGGCCGATCGCGGTCGACGGCCCGCTGGTGTCGATCCGCAAATTCTCCAAGAAGCCGTACAATCTGAAAAAGCTGATCGATATCGGCGCCATCAAGGCGCAGATGGGCGAGGTGCTCGCCGCCGCCGTCAACGCGCGCATCACGCTGATCATCTCGGGCGGCACGGGCTCGGGCAAGACCACCATGCTGAACGCGCTCTCGGCATTCATTTCCGAGAAAGAGCGCCTCGTGACCATCGAGGACGCCGCCGAGCTGCAGCTGCAGCAACCGCATGTCGGCCGCATGGAAACTCGTCCGCCCAACATCGAAGGCAAGGGCGAAATCCGCCAGCGCGAACTCGTCAAGAACGCGCTGCGCATGCGTCCCGACCGCATCATCCTCGGCGAGTGCCGCGGCGAGGAAGCCTTCGACATGCTCCAGGCCATGAACACCGGCCATGAGGGCTCGATGGCGACCGTCCACGCCAACACGCCGCGCGACGCGATCTCGCGCCTCGAGCAGATGATCGGCATGGCCGGCATGCCGATGACGATTGCGTCCGTGCGCGGCCAGATCGCCGCCGCCATCAAGGTAATCGTGCAGCTTCAGCGCCTCTCTGACGGCAAGCGCCGTGTCACCTCGATCGCCGAGATTACCGGCCTTGAAGGCGATATCCTGCAGATGCAGGAGATCTTCAAATATACTCGCACCGGAACAGCGCCCGACGGCACCGTCGAGGGCCATTTCCAGGCGACCGGCGTGCGCCCGCGCTTCTTGTCCGAACTCGTCGCGCGCGGCATCAATATTCCAGGCGCGTATTTCGACCCGTCGAAGCCCCTCTAATCCCATGCCGTTCGCAATCGACACCCCCACTTTGATCGTGATCTGCACGGCGATTTCCGTCGTGCTGTTCGCCGAGGCCGTATACCTGCTCGGCTTTTCGGGCGCGTCGTATCGCAAGAATGTCAACCGCCGCCTCAAGATTTCGCAGAGCCAGCCGGATCGCGAGGCGATCCTGATCCAGTTGCGGCGCGAGCGCGGTCTGACCAGCGATGGCCTGTTCAGCTTCGGCCTGCACTGGTTCAACCGCCTGATCCTGGAATCCGGCATGACACGCGGGCCGCTGAAGCTCGCCATGGCGGCGCTGATCGGCGGAGGCGGCATATTCTTCGGCGTCATGAAGCTGACCGACAGCCTGCTCCAGGCGGGCGGTGCCGGACTATTTGCCGCAATGCTGTTTCCGCTCGTGATGCTCGTGATGGCGCGCAAGCGCCGCCACGGCAAATTCGGTGCGCAATTTCCCGACGCGATGGACATCATCGTGCGTTCATTGCGCGCCGGACACCCGGTGCCGGTGGCAATCGGCCTCGTGGCGCAAGAACTCGCCGATCCGATCGGTACCGAGTTCGGCATCGCGGCCGACGAGATCACCTACGGGGCGGATGTCGAGACGGCGATGCGCAATCTCTATTTCCGCGTTGGCCAGGAGGACCTGCCGCTGTTCGTGACAGCCGTGGCGATCCAGGGTTCGACCGGCGGCAACTTGAGCGAAATTCTCTCAAACCTCTCCGCCGTGATCCGCCTGCGCTTCAAGATGCGCAGAAAAATCCGCGCGCTCGCGGCCGAAGGCAAATTTTCCGCGCTGTTCCTCTCCGGCCTGCCGGTCGCGGTCTTCTTCCTGCTCAACGTCATGACGCCGAACTACTACATGAGCATCTGGCAGTACGACGTCACCAAGATCGGTCTTGGCTGCGCAGCCGGCTGGATGCTGATGGGCAATGTCCTGATGTACAAGATGTGTAATTTCAGGATCTGACCCGTGAACGCCCTGTTCGAACTCATCACGCAGATGTCCGGTGATAGCGGCTCAACCACGATGGTAAGCGTGTTCGTGTTCCTGTCCGCGGGTGCGCTGGCGTTCGGCGTGATGGCGGTGATCCAGGTGCGCGTCGCCGTGAAGCGGCGCACGGCCGGGATCGGCACGGTTACCAGCGATGACGTGACGGACGATCCGCGTTCGCTGCACTACGCCAGCAAAGTCGCAGCGCAACGGCTGATCGATTACACGGCCAAGAATTATTCCACCGAAAACACCGGAGAGACAAAGGAACTGCGCCGCCGCTTGGTCCAGGCCGGGTTCCTGGATACGCGCGCCGCGGGTCTATTCTTTCTGGCGCGCGGCATCGCAGCGATCGTGCTCGGCGTCGCGTCATTTTTTCTGGCGCCATTCGCATTGCGCCAGGACAGCAATATGTTCTGGCCGATGGTGATGATGGGGGCGATCCTCGGCTATTTCCTGCCGAGCGTTTATCTCTCCCGCCGCATCGCGGGGCGTCAGGTCGAGCACCGCTCGGGCTTTCCGGATTTCATGGACCTGCTGGTGGTCTGCGCCGACGCCGGGCTGAGTATGGAGGCGGCGCTCGATCGCGTCGGGCGCGAGCTTGCGGACAGCTATCGCTCGCTGTCCGCCAACATCCATATGGCGACGCTCGAAATGCGCGCCGGACGCACGTTGAGCGAAACGCTCGACCATCTGGCCGACCGGCTTGGACTGGAAGAGGCGCGCTCATTCGCCACGCTGCTGCAACAATCCGAGAAGCTCGGTTCCTCGTTGACCGAGGCGCTGCGCGTCTATTCCGACGATATGCGCCACCAGCGCCTCTCGCGCGCCGAGGAAAAGGCCTACAGCCTGCCCGCCAAGTTGTCCGTACCGTTGACGCTGTGCGTGTTTCCTGTGGTGATCATCGTAATCATGCTGCCGGTCTATGTGAGGTTCAAGGTCGGAGCCTATTGAGCTCAGGCAAGATCTTATCCACTTGCGCTGCCACACCGGCGAGACGGCAATGAGGGAAATCCCTCAGCCCGACGCATCGCAAACACTCCCTTAACGTTTTGCGTCCATTTTTACGTCGCGGGGACTCTGTCCGAATTCCCGCGTGTACCAGTTGCGTAACGCCGGCCGTCTGCCGGGTGGTGAGTTCATGCGTATCCGTGCCGTGCGCGCCTTTTGCGTGGCCGCCTGTCTGTTCGCGCTTGCGGGCTGCAGCGCGTCTCCGTCCAACTTCAAGCTCGCCTCGCTGATGCCGGGAGGCGCGGATGATACGCCCCCGCCCCCCGCCGCAAGCCCTGGTTCGGACGTCACCGGCAGCATCGCGGCGCCGGCGGCCGCGGCGGAAGACCCCCTCGCGGTCAAAGATGCGCTGCTCGGCGGCGATCCAACCGACGACCTGACGCTAGGCAAGCGGCATTACCGCGAGCGCAATTACGGCCTTGCCGAAAAGCATTTCCGCCGTGCCGTCGAAACGCTGCCGCGCGATGGCGAAGCCTGGCTCGGACTTGCCGCATCCTACGACCGGCTTAAGCGCTACGAACTTGCTGACCGTGCCTACCGCGAGGCGCTCTCGATCTTCGGACCACGCCCGGAGGTCATCAACAATATCGGCTACTCCTATATGCTGCGCGGCGACCTGCGCCGCGCAAAGCGGAAATTCATCGAGGCGCAGGCCAAGGACCCGGCGAATCCGACGATCGCCAACAATATCGCGCTCGTGGACGAGGCCGCTCGCCGCAAGAAGGGTCTGAACTAAGACGTATCGCAATATTGGCAATCACGCATCGATTGCGGCATTGCAGATAGGCCCGTAACGCCGCTGTGCCCGGGGGCGTTTGCTGCTATCTCCCGCGCCGAAACGGGAGACGGATCATCATGAACCGACGCACGTTGCTCCTCGGCGCAGCTCTTGGCCCCCTTGCGGCAAGCGGCCGCGCTTTCGGGCAAGCCAACTGGCCGGACCGGGCCGTGCGCATCATCGTGCCGTTCGCGGCCGGCTCATTTACCGATGTTGCGGCGCGGCTCGTCGCCAACGCGCTGACCGAACAGCTCGGCCAGCCGGTGATTGTCGAGAACCGCGGCGGGGCTGGCAGCACGGCCGGCACGCTCCAGGTCGCGCGCGCGGATCCAGACGGGTACATGCTGTTGCTCACCGATATCTCGCTGTCGATATCGCCGGCAATCTATCCAAAGCTGCCCTACGACCCGGTGCGCGACCTGGCGCAAATCAGCCGGATCGCCGACTCGCCTGCGATCCTGCTGGTGCGCCCCGGCCTTGG
>JBBWZU010000536.1:0-6610 GCA_039649225.1 Hyphomicrobiales bacterium
CTCATTGAACCTCAAATTTCTTGAGACCTTCGTGTGGGTCGCGCGGCTGCGCAGCTTTTCGCTTGCGGCGGAAAAACTCCGCACCACGCAGGCGGCGGTCTCGAACCGGATCGCCACGCTGGAACGCGATCTCGGCGTGCGCCTGTTCGAGCGCGACCTGCGCAATGTCAGCCTGACGCCGCACGGCCAGCGCGCTCTGCCGCAGGCCGAAGCGATCGTGCGCATGGTCGGCGAATTCGAGCGCACGATCGGCGACACGAACAGTCTGCGCGGCACCGTGATGATCGGCGCGATCGACTCGATCGTCTATGCGTGGCTGCCGCGGCTGATCGAGCGCATGAAGGAGGCCTATCCGAATGTCACCATCGATCTTACCGTCGATACCAGCATCAATCTCGCGCGCCAGATTCAGGACCGGCAGATCGATCTCGGCCTCATCATGGGTCCGGTGGTCGCGCCGCATATCCGCAACATCGAGCTGTGCGCGTTCGATTGCCTCTGGATCGCGGCGCCGACGCTGGCGCTGAAGACGGGGCGGCTTCGCATCGCCGACCTTTCCGACTATCCGATCTTTGCCTATTCGAAGGGCTCGCAGCCGCACCAGGCAGTGCTGCGCGCCATCGAGGCGGCGGACGTCGATCCGGACACGGTGCGTGTCTTCAACTCCAATTCGCTCGCGACCATCACGCGGCTGATCCGGGATGGCGTCGGCGTTGCGGTGCTACCGCAAGTCGTCGTGCAGGAGTATCTGGAGAGGGGCGAGCTGCGCGTTCTCGATGTCGACGCGCAGTTGCCGCCGCTGAATTTCCATGTCGCCTTCGCGGACAATCCCGGCAACGCGCTGCCGGCGCTGATCGCCGACATGGCGGTGGAAGTCGCCGCCGCTTTCACGCTGCGCTAAGCTGCCCACCGAAGCGGCGGCCGATGGTACTGCCGCTCTCATAAGCAATTCTTGTCCAAACGAACAAGAATTTCAGGCTTGCCGCAGCGTGTGGCGGGTGTTGTTCTGCTGCCATCTAGCAAGGAGACTATCGTGAAAGTATCGCTCGTCCAGATGAACACGCAGGACGATAAGTCCGCGAACCTGAAGAGCGCAAAGGCGCTGATCGAGAAGGCGGTCGCCGAGGAGCAGCCCGATCTGGTCGTGCTGCCGGAGTATTACGCGTTTCTCGGCGACACCCCGGCGGAGCTGCAGGACAGCGCCGAGACCTTTCCGAACGGCGAGAGCTACCGGCTGATGTCGGGCCTTGCCGAGAAACACGGCATCACGATCCATGCCGGCAGTGTCGCGGAACGCGACGGCGACGACTTCTATAATGCGACGGTGGTGTTCGGGCCGAACGGCCGGCAGATCGCGCATTACCGCAAGATCCATCTCTTCGACGTCGACGCGCCGGGCGGCACCAGCTATCGCGAGTCCAACTCGGTGTCGCGCGGCAAGGACATCGTGACCTACGATATCGGCGACGTCACGGTCGGCTGCTCGATCTGCTACGACATCCGCTTTCCGGAATTGTTCCGCAAGCTGCGCGACGCCGGCGCCGACGTGATCGTATTGCCGGCGGCCTTCACGCTGATGACCGGCAAGGATCATTGGGAATTGCTCGCCCGCGCGCGCGCCGCCGAGACGCAGACCTGGTTCCTCGCCTCGGCGCAGACCGGCACGCATGCGGGCGGCAAGAAGGCCTGCTGGGGCCACTCGATGGTGATCGATCCCTGGGGGCACATTGCGGCGCAATGCTCGGACGGCGTCGGGATCACCAGCGCGCGGCTCGATTTCGAATACACCGAGAAGGTTCGCGCCAGCATTCCGGTCGCCAACCACCACGTCATCGGTTGAGTGGGGTCGCAATGTTCACAGTCAATCCGATGCCGGCGCAGCTTTCGCCGGAGCTGGTCGCGCTGCTGGAGCAATGCGAGGTGGCCACCATCGGCCACGTGCTGCACTCCGGTTTCCTCGATCGCGAGATCCGCGCCGTACTGCCGGAGAAGCGCGTCGCCGGCACGGCCGTCACGCTGCGCATCCCGCACGCGGACTCGACCGCGCTGCACTATCTCACCAAGCTGGTGCGTCCGGGCGACGTCGTCGTCATCGACCGCTGCGGCGACGACAAGCACGCGGCCTGGGGTGGTGTGATCACGCATGCGATGAAGATGGCGGGCGTGAAGGCCGGCGTGATCGACGGGCCAGCCACCGACTTCTCTGAAATCCACAAAACCGACATGCCGATGTGGTGCCGCGGTCCTTCACCGATCACCACCAAGATCCTCGGCACCGAAGGCTCGATCAACGTGCCGGTCAGCGTCGGCGGGCAGGCGATCGAGCCGGGCGACGCCGTGCTGTGCGATGAAAGCGGCGTCGTGGTGCTCAAACCCGCGACCGCGGAAGCCTATGCCCGGCGCGCGCTCGAGATGCAGGCGCGCGAGCTCGTGCTGCTGGAACGGCTGCGCAAGGGCGAATGGCTGCCGGATATTTCAGGCGCGACGGCGCATGTCGAAGGCAAGCTCGCCAAAACTTGATGCAAAAAGGCGTGATTTGGGCGAGCCGCGCGCGAACCATCAACAAAAGGGGAAGCAGAATGATGACAGGTGCCAGGATCGCAATCGGAGCCTTTGCACTGGGGCTCCTGTCGCAGACGGCGGCGGCGCAGCAGACCGTCACGCTGATGGCCTATTCAGGCTTGTTCCAGGAACGCTACGCCAAGGCGGTGGTCGAGCCTTTCATGAAAGCCAATCCCGGCATCAAGGTCGAATACTTCCCGATGCCGAACTCGGCGCAGATGCTCGGCAATCTGCGCGCCCAGAAGGCTTCGCCGCAGGCCGATGTCGTGATCATGGACGTTACGGTCTCCAAGGCGGCGACTGACGAGAAGCTGCTCACCAAGATCGACGAGAAGAACGTCCCCAACGTCGCCGATCTCTATCCCAACGCCCGCATTGCCGATATCGACGGCGTGGCGGTCACGTTCGACAATCTGGTCCTCATCTATAATACCGATGTGGTGAAGGAAGCGCCGAAGTCCTGGATGGATCTCGCTGACAAGAAGTATTCCGGCAAGGTCGCGATTCCCGGAATGCCCGACATTCAGGGCCTGTCGCTGGTGCTGATCATGGATCGCGCGCGCGGGGGCACCGACTATATCAAGAGCGTCGACAAAGGTATCGCGGCGCTGGGTGAGATCGCGCCGAATGTGCAGACCTGGGAGCCGAAGCCCGAAGTCTACGTCACCATCATCTCGGGTCAGGCCACGATCGGCGCCGGCTGGAACGCGCGCGCCCAGGTCAACACCGAGACCTCGAACGGGAAACTGAAGGCGACGCTGCCGGCCGAAGGCAGCGCGTTCCAGATCAACACCATCAACTACGTCGCCAACGGTCCCGGCAAGGATGCGGCTGCCAAGTTCATCGACTACGCACTCAGCGCCGAGGCGCAGAAGGCCTTCACCGAATCCATGTTCTACGCGCCGACCAACGCCAAGGCGCAGATCTCGGAAGCCGCCATGGCGCGCACCGCGGTCAAGTCGATGGACAAGGTCATTCCGGTCGACTGGATCGCGCTCGCCAAAGTGCGCGAGCCGATCATGGAGCAGTGGCGCCGCAAGGTGCTCCCGCTGAGCCGCTGATTCGGCATGCCAGACGCTACCCACGACGCAAGCTTCCTCTCGATCCGGGGCCTGACGAAACGCTACGGCGACTTCGCCGCGGTCGAAGGTCTCGATCTTGAAGTCCCGAAGGGCGAGCTGGTTGCCTTCCTCGGGCCGTCGGGCTGCGGCAAGACCACCTCGCTGCGGATGATCGCCGGCCTGGTGCCGGCGACGTCCGGCCGGATCGTGGTCGGGGATAAGGATCTGACCGACACGCCACCCTATCGCCGCGACATGGGCCTGGTGTTCCAGAGCTATGCGCTGTTCACGCATATGAGCGTCGCCAAGAACGTCGCCTTCGGCCTGGAAATGCGCAAGGTCGCCAAGGACGAGATCGCGCGCCGGGTGCGGGAAGCGATCGCGCTCGTTCATCTCACCGGCAAGGAGGATGACCGTCCCGCCCAGCTCTCGGGCGGGCAGCAGCAGCGCGTGGCGCTCGCCCGCGCGCTGGTGGTGCGCCCCTCGATCCTGCTGCTCGACGAGCCGCTCTCCAATCTCGACGCCAAGCTGCGCGACGAGATGCGCAACGAGATCCGCGACATCCAGAAGCGCCTCGGCATCACGGCGATCTTCGTGACGCACGATCAGGTCGAAGCGCTGACCATGTGCGACAAGGTCGTGGTGATGAATCACGGCAAGCTCGAGCAGGCGGGTACGCCGATCGAGCTTTATGAGTCGCCCAGGACCGCGTTCGTGGCAAGCTTCGTCGGCCGCACCAATCGGGTGAAAGCGATCGCCAAAGACGGCCTGGTCGAACTTGCCGGCCAAAGGATCGCGGCGCCCGCCGGACTGTCCGGCCCGGTCGAGGTATTGATCCGCCCGCATCGCATCGCGCTTGTCCCCGGTCCGGGCGTGCCGGACCGTGATCCGGCCCGTCACGCGGTCGCCGGCACGGTTGCGCGCACGATCTTTGCCGGCGACATCCTGCAATACGATGTCGACGTCGCGGGTCAGACCTTCGCGGTCGAATTAGCAACGCGCGGCGGCGAAACCGTGCTCGAGCCGGGCAGGGCGGTCACGCTGTCGTGGCGTCCGCAGGATGTCTTCGTCTACGGAGCCTCCGCGTGAGCGCCGCCGCCATCGCGGCGCCGGACATGACCGAGCGACGCAACGTGCCGCTCATCGTGCTGCTCATATTGCCGATCGCGCTCATTAACAGCTTCGGCTTCCTCGCCCCGGTGCTGAACCTGCTGCGCATGTCGTTCTACGAGGTGCAGGCGACCGGCGCGATGCGCGAGGTCTACACGCTGGCGACCTGGGTCAAGGTCCTGCAAGACAGCTTCCATGCCGAGTTGATCGTCAACAGCATCCTGGTGAGCCTCGGCATCACGCTGCTCACGCTGGTCTGCTCCTATCCGATCGCGCTCTATCTGCATCGCTCCAGCGGCACCTGGCGCACCTTCCTGCTGGTGCTGGTGATCTCGCCGCTGCTGACCTCGGCGGTGGTGCGCACCTATGGCTGGATCGCGATCCTGTCCGAGAACGGGCTGGTCAACAACGCCATCACCAAGCTCGGCTTCAGTGCCCAGCGGCTGATGTTCAACAAGACCGGCGTCGTCATCGGCCTCACCGAAATCCTGATGCCCTACATGATCTTGGCGCTGCTGGCGGGCTTCGGGCGGCTCGATCCGCGCGTCGAGGAGGCCGCCGCGACGCTCGGCGCGCCGCCGTCCAAAGTGTTTGCGCGCATCGTGTTTCCGCTGACAGTGCCCGGCGTCGCGCTCGGCTCGCTGTTGTGCTTCGTGCTCGCGGTCTCGTCCTTCATCACGCCAAAGCTGCTCGGCGGCGGCCGCGTCTTCCTGCTTGCGACCGAGATCTACGATCAGGCGATCGTGACGCTGAACTGGCCGCTCGCCGCGACGCTCTCGATCCTGATCCTCATCATCTTCGGCGCCGCGCTCGTGCTCTACACCCGCGCGCTGCGCGCGATCATGTGAGGGGAGGGGAATGGACGAACGGCCGATCTCTCCCGCTCTGAAGATCATGGCGCTGGTGATGTTCCTGTTCCTGCTGGCGCCGCTGATTGTCGTGGTGCCGATCTCGTTTTCCGGCGACAGCTACATGATGTTCCCGCCATCGAGCTGGAGCATCAAGTGGTACGGCGCGATCTTCCGCGATGGCAAGATGACCGCGGCGTTCTGGACCAGTCTCCTGTTGGCCGCCACCGTGACGGCCTTCAGTCTCGTCATCGGCCTGCCGGCGGCCTACGCGCTGGTGCGGCTAAAGCCGCGCGGCGCCGAACTGCTGTCGAGCGTGTTCACGGCGCCATTGCTGCTGCCGACCATCGTGCTCGGCCTCGCGATCCTGATCGTGTTCGCCAATTACGGATTGCTCGCGACCTTCCAGGGGCTGGTCGTGGCGCATCTGGTGGTCACCTTGCCCTATGCGGTGCGTGTGCTGTCGACCGCGCTCGCCACGCTGCCGATCGCCGCCGAGGAGGCGGCCGCCACCCTCGGCGCCTCGCCGCTGACGGTGTTTCGCCGCATCACGCTGCCGACGATGCGGTCCGGCATCATCGGCACGACCGCGCTCTGCTTCCTGGTCTCGTTCGACGAGGTGGTGATCTCGCTGTTCATGACCGGCCCGCGCATTTCCACGCTTCCGGTCGCGATGTTCCATCACGTCGAGCAGCAGGCCGATCCGCTGGTCGCCTCGCTCTCGGTGCTGCTGGTCGTTTTCACGCTCGTCGTCGTGCTGGTGGTGGACCGGACCTCAGGGCTCGCCAAGACGTTCGTCAAGTAATGCCAGGCAGCAGGCGCACCGGAATCAACACGCCTAGCCATAAAAATAGCGCGGGACCGTCAGGACAAAGTCGGGGAAGTACGTCACGACCACCAAAGCCGCGATCAGCGCGATCAGGAATGGCCAGGTTTCGCGGACAAACTCCTCCATGCTGATCTTGGTCATCGACATCACGATGAACATCAGCATTCCGATCGGCGGGTGGATCAGGCCCAGCATCAGGT
>JBBWZU010000697.1:0-5307 GCA_039649225.1 Hyphomicrobiales bacterium
GCGTACTGCGCCGGCACCTGCTCGTACTGCACGCCTTCCGGCGCGACCATCACGGTCTGCGGCACCATGACGGTCTGGTACTGCGCGGGCGTGCGATGCGCGATCACGCCGCCGGGCGTGACCATGATGAGAATCGTTAACGGCGCGTCAGCGCGATCAGCGCGTTCAATCAGCTCTTGGCGGTGTCGCCGTAGACCGCGTGCGGATCGAACGCCTTCTCGGCGCCGCGAAACTCCATCTCGAGCGAAGCGTCCGGCGCCTTGCCGAGCGGCACCGCGCGATAGAAGCAGGAGCGCCGCCCGGTGTGGCAGGCGCCGGGTCCGGCCTGCTCGACCTTGATCCAGACGGCATCCTGATCGCAATCGACGCGCATTTCGAGGACGCGCTGCACGTGGCCGGAGCTTTCGCCCTTGCGCCACAGGCGGCGGCGCGAGCGGCTGAAATACCATGCCTCGCCGCTCTCGATCGTTTTCGCCAGCGCCTCGGCATTCATGTGCGCGACCATCAGCAGCTCGCCAGTCGCGGCGTCGGTGGCAACGCAGGTCACCAGCCCGTCGGCGTCGAACTTCGGCGCCAATGCGCGGCCCTCCTCGACCGCTTCGGTCGCGCCGCGCTCGGAGAATGTATAGCTGTCCACAATGGCCCCAAACGAGCTGCCGGTTCTTGAGTGATCGTCGCGCGTCCGGACGGAAAACCGGTTCCCACTCTTCCTGGACGCGCCCTAGCGCGTGCCGCCGCGCACCAAGGTGATGAAACGGGCCTGCTCCTCGGGATTGTTCTTGAACATGCCGGTGAACTTGGTGGTGACGGTGCTCGAGCCCGGCTTCATCACGCCGCGCATCGACATGCAGGTATGCTCGGCTTCCATCATCACGGCGACGCCGCGCGGCTTGAGCGCGTCCTCGATCGCGGTCGCCACCTGAGAGGTCAGGTGCTCCTGCGTCTGCAGGCGCCGGGCGAAGACGTCGACCAGGCGCGCCATCTTCGACAGGCCGACCACGCTCCCGACCGGCAGGTAGGCGATGTGCGCCTTGCCGGTGAACGGCATCACGTGATGCTCGCAATGCGAATAGAACGGAATATCGCGCACCAGCACGAGGTCGTCATAGGCGTCGATTTCCGAGAAGGTGCGATCAAGGATTTCGCCCGGCAATGCCTGATAGCCGCCGAACAGCTCCTCATAGGCGTTCACGAAACGCTTCGGCGTATCGAGCAGTCCCTCACGGTTCGGATTGTCGCCGACATAGGCCAGCAGCGTGCGCACGGCGGCTTCCGCCTCTTCGCGCGAGGGCCGCGCAACCGAGGGGTCGGGGATCTGGCGCGCATGATCCAGCGCGCTCTTCTCAAGCGAACTCGTTTTGGGAAAATTCGTCACGACAGCGTCCATAACGGTCTCTCCGTTCGACCGGCGGCGAATGGCTTCGCTTGCCGGGTGTGTCACCGGGTGGCCGCGGGTCTCATACCGGTCTTTCGGCCGGCCTCTGACGGACGCCGCATTCCTCGCGTTTCGCAACTCGCCCGAACCTCGGACGAACCGCCCCCGAACGCCAGGCCCCCTTTTCCAGCCTAGCGTCCAATCCCTATATAGTTGCCAAGAGCGAGCCGGCAATCAATGGCCTTACCCAAAAATGCCGGAACCGGGCCCAAAACCATGCTGAACGACGTCTATAACCGCCGGATTCTGGAGCTTGCCGGATCCATTCCGCGGATCGGGCGGCTCGACGCCCCCGACGCGTCGGCGACCGCCCACTCCAAGTTATGCGGCTCGACCGTGACGGTCGACCTGAAGATGGACGGCGACACGGTCACGGACTTTGCCCATGACGTGAAGGCTTGCGCGCTCGGACAGGCCTCGTCCTCGATCATGGCCCGCAATGTCGTGGGCGCGAAGGCGGACGAGTTGCGCGGCCTGCGCGAGAACGTCCGCCGGATGCTCAAGGACAACGGTGCCCCGCCGGCGACAGGCAAATGGGCCGATATCGCGGTGCTCGAGCCGGTGCGCGACTACAAGGCGCGCCATGCTTCCACGCTGCTGACCTTCGACGCAGTGGTCGACGCAATCAACCAGATCGAGGCGAAGCGGACCTCACAAGCCGCCGAATGAACCTCGATCACCTATTCGATCAATCGCGCAAGGCGCCCCGGCTGGCCGGGCGTGGGCTGATCAAGGCCTATCGCTACACGCTCTCCCCGCTGGTCGGCTACCACTGCCGCCATCTGCCCACCTGTTCCGAATACGCCGACGAAGCGCTCGATCGTTATGGCCTGTGGGCCGGGGGCTGGATGACGCTGGCGCGTTTGTTGCGCTGCCAGCCTTGGGGCACCTCGGGCATCGACCGCGTGCCCGACACAGCTCCGAACACCGTACGCTGGTACCTGCCGTGGCGCTACGGACGCTGGTCGTTGCACGCGGAAGAAAGTTAAAGTTAGCGTCCCCGCGCCATCAGCTCGATGCGCTGCGCCGCCTCGCGCGAGCCGAAGCTCGAGGCTTTCGCATACCATTCGCGCGCCAGGACCGCGTCCGCCGCGACGCCAACCACGCCGAGCTTCCTGAGCACGTCCGGATCATAGGAAGCGCCGAGCGCCAGCGCCGACCGCGCATCGCCAACCGAGGCGGCGCGCGTGAACATCAGCCGTGCGGCCGCGATATCGCCCTGCTGGATCAACTGCTCGCCGCGCTTGTAGAGGGCGGCGATCTCCTCGCGATCCATCGTGGGCATCGGAGGCGAATAGGCCGGCGCCGCGGGTGCCGGAGGCGCCGGCGGCTCGGCGACCTGCTGCGGCGGCTGCGGCTGCGGTTGTTGCTGTGGCTGTGGCTGTGGCTGTTGCTGTGGCTGCATCGCCGTCACGGGCGGCTCGGCGGCCGGCGTTGCGGCCGCGAACCGCTCCATCATCGGCACCGGCCGGTCGGTGACCGGCTCAACCTTCCGCTCCACGACCTTCTCGACAGCCTTCGTCCCGCTCAGCGTCTCACGCATGACATTGCCGCCGAACAGGCGCGACCAGAACGGCTTGGCCCCTTCGTCCACCGGGTCCTGCCGTGAGCCCGACCCGCTGACGACGTAGACCGCCGCCAGAGCCGCAATCCCGACGGCGCCCGACAGGCGCGCCACCATCGCGGCGGTGGACTTGCGCGCGCCCACGACCGGCGGCTCGGGCACGGCATCCGGATCAAGCGGGGACCGCGCGCGCAGCTCGCGTAGCGCGACGTCGCCCTCGAACGGCGCAGCCGCACGGCGTCGCACGCGCTGTTCCGGTTCCTTCAGCATCGGCGCCGGCGGCAGGACACTGCGCAATTTCTCCGTCGCGTTGATCGCCGCGTCGGCAGCGTCGGTCGCGGCATCGCGCGCCCACGGTGGCGCGTACATCGAGGCCACATCGCGGTCGCGGCCGGTGGTCTCTTTCTTGATCGGTGCACTCATGATACTACTACCCCCTTACCTCATTCATGATCGTACCGGCGAATTGCTTGCCCCTTTGCCGGTCATTGGTCAGCGGTTCTCGCGCGACTTGTTCCATTGGATGAATTCCTGGAAGAGACGGTCGCGTTCGTTCGGCGGCAGCGAGGCCGGTTGCGCCTGCTTTGCCGCGAGAAACTGATCGAACTGGCCGCGCTCGGCCTGCGAGGCTACCGCGTGCGCGCGCAGCCATTCGTCCGCGGCCTCGAACCGCTTCCAGCCGGGCAGCACGGCGGCGAGATTGGCTTCGCGCCATTTCGGATGCCGCGGCGCCTTCTGGAAATCGGCGAGCCGCGGAAAGAAGGCATCGACGAATTTCGCGATGCGGCGGTAGCGATCCGAGTTCTTCGGCCAGTTATAGGCGATCAGCGCAACGCCCGCGGCGATCGTCTCGGCGGTCTGGCCCGGCCCAAGCAGTCCGGGATAATCGTCATGCGTCAGCGTGGTCGGCAGATAGTCGTTGATCAGCACCTTCGACAGCGGCACCGGCAGGAAGTGGAAACCATCGGCCGCCTTGACGGCGGAAATCGCCGGCGCCGGCTTGCCGGCGGCAAGCACCGAGGCCGCGATCTCGCCGGTCTTCATCCGCTCGAACGCGTCGGCGGTGCCGTAGTTGGTCTCCTCGACCTTGATGCCGAGCCGGTCGAAGACGTCGCGCGCCGACAATTGCGTGCCGCTGTTGACGAAGTTGAAATTCACCTTCTTGCCGCGCAATTGCTCGATCGACGTGATCTCCGGGCGCGCGATGAAATGGATTTCCTCGTTATAGAGCTTGGCGATGTAGACGATCTTGTCGTCGATATTGCCGAGTTCGCCGGTCCGGCGGAAATAGCCGAGCGTGTTGGAAGCCGCGATTCCAAGATCGACGCCTTTGAGATAGCGCACGTCCTTGATGTTCTGCCCGCCGCCTCGCCCAAGCACCACCAGGACCCGCAGATTGTCGCCGTCATCGAGCACGGCGGACATATCGTAGGCGACCGGCATATAGGTGCCGTTCGGGCTACTCGAGACTACGGTGAGGGTATTTTCGTTGAGACGATCGGCGGCGGTGACACGCTGCTGTGCGTGGGATGGCTGGCCGAAGAGTGCCGCGACGCCGAGCGTGGCGGCAAAAACGCAATAGACCTTCTGTGGCCGGGAAACCGGCCGTACGTCGATATTCATCATGTGTCCCCGTGCCGGATCCACGCCAGCGCCACGCGCAGAGTGTGCGCCGTGCAGATCCGCCAACTCTTGTTGCCGCCGATTGCGCGATGTGCCCGCATCACGCTGTTGAAGACTCTGTCTTGTGACTTGACAAAAGTACCTCAACTTGAGTGCGACAGGACCAAGGCATGAATATGGCAAATTACGCATGGCTAAATCAACGAGTCGCTAGAAACGGGCAAAATACCGCACAAAACACGCATCATCTCACCAAAACGTCCCATTACTCACAAGACTCCACACATTTTCTACATTTTGAGCGTGTTAGTTGTTAACTATATTTAAGTCTTTTTGGCGTAGCCTTATACAGCATACCGCATGGTGATCGCCCAAGCACAATGGCCGTGCCGCATGACGCGCGCGCGACGCCGTATACGTGCGCCGATACTCGCGTTTTCCGTCAGAAATACATTTATTTTAGCACCTCCGTACCAGTCTCTTTCCACATGATCATTTCCGAAAACCGGTTCCCATTCCCGATGGATGCCGAGGACATGCTTTTCGGCATCATGCTTCAGCGCCCGAGCGCCAGTAGATTGATACGTTGCGCGGCCTCGCGCGAGCCGTAGCTCGAGGCTTTCGAATACCATTCGCGGGCCATCGCGGCATCGGCCGCAACCCCGAGCACGCCGAGTTTCCTGAG
>JBBWZU010000722.1:0-3015 GCA_039649225.1 Hyphomicrobiales bacterium
GTACGCGTCGCCGGTGCACGCGGCCGCCCGCCGACGCCGACGCTAAAGGTCAGCGCGACCTGGCATGACGGCTATCGGATGATCGGCACCGTGACGCTGGCGGGCCGCGACGCGGCCGCGAAGGCTGAGCGCGCCGGCGAAGCGATCTTGGCGCGCGTGCGCCGCATTCTGGCGGCACGCAAACTTGGCGATTTCACCGAGACGTCGCTGGAGGTGCTGGGCGCTGAGGCGACCTACGGGCCGAATGCGCATCCCGAGGCGCGCCATGCGCGCGAAGTCGTGCTCAAGATCGGCGCGCGGCACGCGGACGAGAAGGCGCTGGAGATCCTGGCGCGCGAGATCGCGCCGGCCGCATCCGCGATGGCACAGGGGCTGACCGGGTTCTTTTCCGGCCGCCCGAGTGTCCAGCCGGTGATGCGGCTGTTCTCGTTCCTGTGGCCGAAGGCTAACGTCGAGCCGCATCTGCGGATCGGCGATGACGACATTGTGGTGCCGTTCGCGCCATCCCGGTCGCTGGGTGCGATCGACGGAGCGGCGAGCGGGGCGATGCCGACGGAACACGCAGATGCCGAAGTGCCGCTGATCGCACTCGCGGTCGGCCGCAGCGGCGACAAGGGCAATGCGGCCAATATCGGCATCTTGGCGCGCCGTCCGGATTATCTGCCGTGGCTGCGCCAGACACTGACCGCCGAGGCCGTGCAGGCGTTTTTCGCGCATGCCGGCGTGAGCAAAGTCGAGCGTTTCGAACTGCCCGGCATCCATGCGCTGAATTTCGTGCTGCACGATGCGCTCGGCGGCGGCGGCGTTGCCTCGCTGCGCATCGACCCGCAGGGCAAGGCCTTCGCTCAGATGCTGATGGACTATCCGATCGGCATCTCGCGGACGCTCGCCGATCAGCTCGCGCTGGCCAATCGCCGATGATCGCGCTTGATGACGAGACCACGATCGGCGACGCATTTGCCCGCGCCGCGCAGGCCTATGGGCCGCGGCCTTTTCTGACCGTGCCGCAGGGCGCGCATCGCGCCTACCACCAAAACGGCTTCGAGATCGATTTTGCCGGCGCGGCGCGCGAGGTCCGCCGCCTGACCGAGATCTATCGCGCAGCCGGATATGGCCATGGCCATCGTGTCGCGATGCTGCTCGATAACCGGCCAGAGCATCTTCTGCACAAGTTGGCGCTCAACACGCTCGGCGTGTCCGCGGTGCCGATCAATCCGGATTATCGGGCCAGCGAGATCGCCTATCTGCTGGAGAATGCCGAAGTCGACCTCGCGCTCGTTTCGGGCGATCGCTGCGACCAAATGGCCGCCGGCATGAGCACGAGCACGCACGCCGCGCCGGTCGCGATCTTCGATGCGCTGTCCGCGTTGCCGGCGCCGAAGCGCGCGGCGCGCAATGATCCGGTCAGTGTCGCCAGCGAAGCAAGCGTGCTCTACACCTCCGGGACCACCGGCCGCCCGAAAGGCTGCCTGCTGTCGCAGGGCTACGAGCTGGCGTCAGGCGCGTGGTACGCGACCCGCGGCGCGCTGGCGTCGTTCCGCCCCGCGGGCGAGCGCATCTATAATCCGTTGCCGGTCTATCATTGCAATTCGTCGGTCGTGTCGTTCTACGGCGCGCTGCTGAACGGAAGCTGCCAGATCCAGCCGGACCGGTTTCATCCCAATCGCTGGTGGCCCGAGATCAGGCAGACCGGCGCGACCGTGGTGCACTATCTCGGTGTCATCGTGCCGCTGCTGCTGGGCCGGCCGCCCGGCGAGGAGGAGCGGGGACATTCGGTGCGCTTTGGCATAGGCGCCGGAGCTGAGCCGCAGCTGCATGACGTCTTCGAGAAGCGCTTCGGTTTCCCGCTGATCGAAGTCTGGGGCATGACCGAAATGGTGCGCGTTCTCCTCGACAACGCGCCGCCGCGGCAAGTCGGCACGCGCGCCTTCGGGCGTCCGGTGCCGGGCATCGACGTCCGCGTGGTCGACGAGCAGGATCACGATGTGCCGGCCGGCGCGCCCGGCGAAATGCTGATCCGCCATTCGGCGCAAACGCCGCGGCGCGGCTTCTTCTTAGGGTATCTCAAGGACGAGCCGGCGACCGCGCAGGCCTGGCGCGGCGGCTGGTTCCACACCGGCGACACCGTGCGGCAGGATCACGACGGCATGCTGCACTTCGTCGACCGCAAGAAGAATATCATCCGCCGCTCCGGCGAGAACATCGCCGCCGCCGAAGTCGAGGCGCTGCTGCAGGCGCATGCTGCCGTAAAGCAGGTCGCGGTGCTGGCCGTGCCGGACGAAACGCGCGAGGAGGAAGTGCTCGCCTGTGTGGTGCTGCACGACGACAAGGTACGTGATATCGCGGCCGAAATGCTGTTTGATCACTGCCATGGGCGGCTCGCCTACTTCAAGGCGCCGGGCTGGATCTATTTCACCGATACGCTGCCGACCACCGGCACGCAGAAGATCCAGAAGCATCAGATTTTCCCGGCCGGCACCGATCCGCGCAGGCTGCCCGGCATGTTCGATCTGCGCGAGCGCAAGAAGCGTGACACGAACCGGGCAGGCGGGTGAAGCATGGGTCGCCACTATGAGGAGTTCGAGGCCGGGCAGCGCTACGAGACGCCGCGCCGCACCGTCATCGAGGCCGACATCAGCGTGTTCGCCGGACTGACGGCGGATTTCAATCCGCTGCACATGGACGACGTATTCGCGGCGCAAAGTGATTTCGGCGGGCGCATCACGCATGGTCCGATGATCGTCGGCATGGCGTTCGGGCTCGTCTCGCGCATCGATCTCATCGACGGCACGGTGCTGGGATTGCTCGACATCGGCTGGTCGTTCAAGGCCCCGGTCCGGCCTGGCGATACGATCGGCGTGGTCGTGCGGGTGACCGGCAAGCGCATGACCCGGAAGCCGGATCGCGGCGTCGTCGAATTGGAGCTGGACGTCATCAACCAGCGCGGCGACCTCGTGCAGGTCGGCAAGGCCAAAGTGATGATCCGCCGCAGGAACGCGCAGGAAACCGTATGAC
>JBBWZU010000415.1:0-5249 GCA_039649225.1 Hyphomicrobiales bacterium
TGTTTCTTTTTAGCTGATATTCGATAGGCCGGAACAAGGAGATCGAGGGCGAGTTAGCGCGCAGAAGCATCCGTGGAGCGCCCTCATGTCCATGTCATTTGACGTACAGCCGTCAGTCCGAGAGCTGCGTGCGGAGGCTGAGGCAAACCGCGCGCGGCTGACCGGCACAGTTGACGAGTTGCGCACGCAAGTCGCCGATACCGCGACGGATCTCAAGGAGCGCCTGTCCCCAACGGCGATCAAAGCCGAGGTGACAGACTATGTGCGGGATTCGCGCGATCAGCTCTGGCATTCACTTGAGCAAAAGGCGCGCGACAATCCGCTGCAGGCCGTGGCCGTTGGCGCGGCGCTGGCGTTTCCCGCCTTCAGGCTGCTGCGAGCGATGCCCGCGCCGCTGCTGCTCGTGGGGGCCGGGCTTCTGCTCTCCAAGACCACGGGCGATCAAGGCGCCGAAATTGCGCAGACGTCCGATGCCCTGCAGGAACGCGCCCGGTCCGCCGTCGACGGCGCGGCAAGGGTAATGGACGATGCGACGAGCCGGGCGCGCGGCACGCTGCACGATGCGCGCGATTACATCCGTGAGGGTGTGGATTCAGTGCAGGAGCGGGCCGCCGCTGCGACCTCGTCGGTCAAGGAACGCGTGACCGGCGCGGTGGACGAGGCGACATCGGCGCTCGGCGGAATGGCTGAACGCGTGATTGGGCAGGGGAGCGATCTGGCGCAACATGCGCGTGCGGCGGCGAGCAGCACCTGGGACAAGAACCCGCTGGTCGTCGCGGGAGCGGGCTTGTTGATCGGCGCCTTCATTGCCGCCGCATTTCCATCCACCGAGACCGAGGAAACTCTGTTTGGCGATGCCAGTGACGCACTACGCCGGCAGGCCGAAGGCGTCGCCGCACATGGCGTCGATGCAGCCCGAAGCGGGATGGAAGCGGCGGCCGCAACCGCGGCCGAACAGGGCCTGTCGGCCGACGGGCTGGAATCACTCGGCGAAAGCCTGACCGACAAAGTTCGCGCCGTTGCCGAGCGGGGTGTCGACGCCGCTCTCGGCGAAACCAAAGCGAGCAACATCAACAAAGCAACCGCCACTGAAACCCCCGAGGGAACGAGGACGTCATGAGCAGCACCGACACCAATGTTTCCGGCAAGAATGGTCTCGCCGCGAGCGCGGACGGCCTTGCCAAACAGGCACAGACCCTGGGCCGCGACCTGAAAGGCCAGGCCGGCGAGCTGACGCAGAAGGCTGCCGATACGGTCAAGAGGCAAGCAGGCGCTCTCACGGAAACCGCCAAGGACGTCGCCTCGGATGCGGGCGAGAAGCTGCGCGCGAGCGTATCCGAGCAGAAGGCCGCAGGTGCGGACTATGTCGGCAACGTCGCCGATATGATCCGGCGCGCGGCCTATGAGTTCGATACCGAAATGCCACAGGCCGGGCACTACATCCGCAAAGCCGCGGCCCAGCTCGAAAATGTATCCGAAGCGATGCGCAATCGGGACATGTCCGAAATCGTCGGCAACGTTCAGGATTTCGCGCGCAAACAGCCGACAGCTTTCTTCGGCGCGGCCGTGCTGCTGGGTTTTGCCGCCGTACGGTTTCTCAAGAGCGCGCCGGCCAACGCGAACCAGCCGGCCGGCGTGAGCGGAAGGTCCGCGGCGAATGTCGGCGGCGCAACGGCAGGCATGTAGGCCATGACGGATCTACGCAACGACGCCCGCTCGATCTCGCGTCTGCTCGGCGACGCCTTCGAGCAACTGTCTCACCTGGTCCAAACTGAAATCCGTCTTGCCCGCGCCGAGCTCGCCGACAAGGCGGCGCAGGCCGGCATGGGGGTCGGCCTGCTGGCCGGCGGGCTGCTTTTCATGATCCCGGCGCTTGTCCTGTTGCTGATCGCGTTCGCCTTGTTCCTGACGGGACTCGGCCTGTCGCCTGTGACGGCGCATCTGCTGGCGGGCCTCGCCGGCGCGGTGATCGCTGGCATTCTGATCATGCTGGGCCTCGCACGGCTGAAGCCCTCGTCCCTGACTCCCGACACGACGATCCGGCAGGTTCAAAAGGACATTGCCGCCGCGAAGGAGATTGCACGATGACGACGCGTTCAGGCGACTTTGTCAGCGGACTTCAGGATGCAGTACGCCAGAATCCGGTCTCCGCCGCGTTGATCGGAATGGGCGTGCTGTGGATGTTCACCGGCGGCAGCAGGATCACGACGGCAGCCGCACTGCTGTCGCCGGCTGCTCGCGCGGCTGCCACGGGCATCGGAAGCGGTCTGGAAAGTTCGGCAAACGCCGCGGGAGCGGTCGGCGAAGGGCTGCGCAACGCGACGTCGCGCGCGGCCGAAACCGTGCGGGACACCGTCTCTGACGTCGCCGCTACCGTCGGAAATTCGGCGTCGCAGGCTTATGACAGCGTCCAGGGTGCCGCAGGCCGCGCGCCCGAGGTCAAGGACAGTATCCGTGCCGGTAACCGTGTGGCCGGCAGCATGGCGGGCACGCTGCAGGAAAACCTGAAGGATACGTTCGAGCGCCAGCCTCTGCTGCTCGGCGCGATCGGTCTGGCGCTCGGTGCCGGAATGGCGGCCGCTGTTCCGCCGACGCAGCTTGAGACCGAATACGCCAGTGACGCCGCCGAGAAGGTCACCACCCAGGCGAAGGAGTTCGCGACCGCCCAGGTGGACCGCGTCGCGGCGGTCGCCGAGCGGACTTTTGAAGCCGTCAAGAAGGAAGCAGCCGCGCAGGGACTGACGCCGCAAGGCGCCAAAGAGGGCGTCGCCGCAGTCGGCGAAAAGATCAAGACGGTGGCCAAGGCGGCGCGACGGCCGAGCGCCTGAGGACCGGACCGTGCGCTTCAGTTCGCTATGGCCGGCCGCGAAGGATGCCGGCCTGCAATGGGTCGCGCACAAAGATGCGCGAATGGGCGCCGCTCTCTCGTATTATTCGGTGTTTTCGATCGGCCCGCTTATCCTGATCGCGGTGGCCATCGCGGGCTTGGTGTTCGGCCGTGAAGCGGTGCAAGGCCAGGTCACCGAGGCGCTGCGGGGCTTGCTAGGTGAGGGCGGCGCGCAATCCATCAACGGTATGCTCGCCAGCGCCGACCGGCCACGCGAGGGAATCATCGCAACGCTGGTCGGCATCGTCACCCTGATCGCCGCGGCACTCGGCGTCGTGGTGCAGCTCAAGGACGCCTTCAACACCGTTTGGGAGGTGGAGGAAACAGCGGGCACCGCTGTGTGGGGTTTCCTGAGAACCTACGTGTTCTCTCTCGCCGCCGTTCTGGCGGTCGGTTTCCTGCTCCTGATCTCGATGCTCATGACCGCCGGCCTTGCGGCGTTCGGCAAATATATCGGCTCGATGCTGCCGGAATCACTGTTGCAGCTCGCATCGTTCGTGGTGTCGTTCGTGATGATCGCGCTATTGTTCGCACTGATGTTCAAGTGGATGCCGGACACGTCGGTCCGATGGCGCGATGTATGGCTGGGCGCGGTCGTGGCGGCCGCATTGTTCGAGATCGGAAAATTCCTGATCGGCCTCTACATCGGCAAGCAGGGGCTGGAATCGACATATGGCGCGGCTTCCTCGCTCGTGGTCGTGCTGATCTGGGTCTACTATTCGGCTCAAATCGTCCTCTTCGGCGCGGAATTCACCCATTCGCAGGCCAAGCTGGCAGGCAGGGCCGGCGCGGCTCATGCGGGCCGGACGGATGCGACTCTGGCGCGGGGGGCGGCCAAATCGGTGCGTCAAAAGACATAACCCATTGCGCGGCATAAACTTTTTGATCTGGAAGAAACTTCGCTGCAGGCGGGGCGTTGGTGCGCGCCATGAAACGCTACAGCGCAACCGATATCGTCATGGCCGCCGCGATAGCGGCAGTCTTCCTGTTTCTGTTCTCGCTGGCGCTGGGTCCGCGGCCGCCGCCAGGACCCACGATGTTTGACCTCGCAGGTGTCGGCACCGCTTCGAGAGAATTGCCATGACGGCGCCTATTCGCGGGCTGCGCGATATCTCTCAAAGGCTTCGCCGTCTGGAGCAGGCCATCGCTGCGCAGCGCAAATTGATCGGCACCGATAGTTCAGGGTGCGACCGCGATGCCGAGCGTCGGCATCTTGCCAAGCTGCTCACCGAACTCGATCAGATGCTCGAGGAGTGCGCGCTGACGCGGCAGCGCGCGGACACCGGCGCTTACAGGTGACGCCTCTCGGTTCCAACTTGTCGCATGCAGAGCTCGCCGCGCAAATCGTCTTGGCGCTTGGTCCCGCTCCCGACCTCCGAGGAACGGCATGCGCCTGGATACGTTTGGTTTATTCAACCAGCTATTACGGAGCGCGATTGATGCTGAAAACGAAAATTCTTCTTGCGGCAATCCTCCTCGCAACCGCATCCGCCGCAATGGCGCAAGGTGGCACCTCGGGCGGAACGTCCGGCGGGACAGTCGGCGCTTCGAGCGGCGCGGCAGCCGTTGGCGGCACCGGCACGGCGACCGGCGCCGCAGGCATGAGCGGCAGCTCGAATGGTTCAGCGGGCGGCACCAGCCCTTCGACAAGCGGCGGCGGAAACACCGGCGTCTCCGGTGGGAGCAGCGATTCGACCGGGTCGGTCAGCACCAGCGGGAGCGGCACCGGCAGCGCGAATTCTTCGACGACCAGGCCAGCCGGTGCAACCAAGTAGGTCCGTGCGCCGATGCCTGAGGCGCAAATCGCCGTCACGGATGCCCCAATAATATTAAAAAGCAGCCGAAAGCCGGTTCCGCGGGTCCGGAACCGGCCGCCGTTTGACGAGTCGTCATCCTGACGATCCGGTCATTTGGACCGCGCGCAATGACCAGTCGGCGGAGAAGGCGACCCCATGTCAAAGTCGCTGCCCTTGCGAGTATGGGACCGCCAGCGCGGCCGATCGTTCGAGGAGTTCATGGAGGACCGCCCGGCGACCTATGAGTCGCGGCCGCATCGCTCATTCAATCAGTGGCTGGAGTCGCATCCTCTCTACGATTGGCTGCTCGCCGCATATCAAAACACACGCCGCAGCGCGCGTCAGATCGAGCCGTTCATCCGCAAGCACGGAATCGACATGAGCGAGTTCAAGCCCGTGGCCTATCAATCCTTCGCCGAATTTTTCGACCGGGAATTCAAGGAAGGCGCGCGGACATTTCCCGTCGAGCCATACGTGATGGGAGCATTTGCCGAAGCACGCTGTTTCGGCTGGGAGAAAATCAGCAGCGATCAGCGTCTTCCGGTCAAAGGCCATTCGCTTCGCGC
>JBBWZU010000551.1:0-6787 GCA_039649225.1 Hyphomicrobiales bacterium
AGTTTCTGACCTGGAGGTGGCTGGTAGGATATCTCGGCCGTACAGCCCGTCGCGGTCGGCTCGATCTTTCCGCTCCAACGGAGACCCTCCGTGGCGAACTCACCGACCAGGCGACCGTCCTTGACGAACCAGCCGCCCCGCCTGCCTCGCTGGTTCACCCGGCCCTGATTGTTGACCGTCAGAATTTCGCGGCCGTCCGGCAGCGTCGACCGGTTGCGTGTCTTGAGGCCGCCTGCTTGATCGATCTGCAGTGTGATGTACCGGCGCACGACGCGCGAGGACCCAAGGCTGTCCGGCGTCAAGTCCCTGATCTCCGTTGCGCTGATCGAGAAGGTCCGGCCCGCAATCCGTGTGGGGATGACCTCCCGAGCCTTTTCCGGTTCGACCGCCGCAGGTGAGGTCGCGTCGTCGAGCCTTGCGAGTTGGGCGCGCGCAAGCTTCGTGTAGAAGCCGGTCGGGTAACGCGAGATGTAGGTTTTCAGCCCATCGGCGCTGCCGATGCGGCTCGCGAGCTCGAAGTCGCGACGTGCCGCGCCATCCGGATCCGGTGCAGCGCCGGGCGTGCTCGTCGAGACGTCCGACGCCACGGAATCGGCCAGCGTAACCGTCGTGCCTCCGAGCGAGCCGGAAATGTATGGCTCCTGTCTGTTGCCGGTCGCGGCAAGAACCTCGTCCCGCACGCGGCCCATCGCAATCCGCAGGTCGAGCCCGGGCAGCGCGATATGTTTCAGGAGAGCGGCGGTGTAAGGGCTGTTCGGCCCGGCACCGTCTTCCGCCACGGAGCCCGACTTGGCGGCAAACGCCACCAACGTGTTCGACGCCGCCGGCTCGATACGCCCGAGGCCTCGTTCGACCGAGCGCGTGGCGCTGGTCCGTCGCATATTGGGAAGGAACGGGTTGTTGCGGCACGCGTCCAGGATGACCATGCGCATCTGTCTTGCGGGCTCGATGGCCGCCAGAACGCGGTCGAGAGAAACCGCCTCGTCGGGGACGTCGAAGTCCGAGGCCAGCCGGGCGTCGACGGGAATCAAATAGTTGGTGCCGCCGATCTCGAGCCCATGTCCGGCGAAGAACACGACGGCATAATCGACATCCTGCGTGCGCGCCGCGAAGTCGCGAACGGCACGCTGAAAATCCGCCAGCGCCAGATCCCGATAGTGCTGCACTTCGAAACCCGCAGCGGTCAGGAGGCGGGCCATCTGCTCCGAGTCGTTTGCCGTGTTGGGGAGCCTCGCGGCATTTTGATAGCTCGAATTGCCGATCACGAGCGCTGCGCGGCGCGCATAAGCCTCGGCGGTGGAAACAAGCAGCAGAGCGACGGCCATCGCCAAAAAACGCTTCCACACGTTATTCATCCTCCGGCGGTGCCACGCACTGTCATTGAAGGATGCGACAGGATGCCAGTCAATCGATCCTGTCAGCTTTCCATCGGGCGGCGCGCCAACGTTGCCTTACGTTTCCGCGATCGCCGGCGCCCGCTCGATCACATTCATGTGTCTCCCACTTTGCACATGTCTCACAAGCCGACGATCTGGTCCAATTGCTTCAGCAACGGCGTCCCGGGACAAGGCTCGACTGGATTCAGCCAGTCATGACGGGAGAGTCCGGACGATGCGGCCGCCTCACCGATTTTCGTGGAGGTCAACATGCCTGCTTCCTCGCAGAGTCCCTTCGTGACGGGGCGCGTCGTTTGCATATTTGTTGTTCAGGTTGCGCCGATGCGCTTCGTCAGCCCGGTCAGGCGATCCATCACGATCATCAGGATCAGCGTCGCCAGGATCAGGACGCCGGCGATCGCCGCGATGCGCACATCCAGCGTCGACTCCATCATGCCCCACATCCGGATCGGCAGCATGCCGGTGCGCGCCGTCGAGAGAAAGAGCGAAACCGGCACATTGTCCATCGACGCGATGAAGGCGAGGAAGCAGCCCGCCGCGATTCCGGGCGCGATCAGCGGCAGCGTGATGCGGCGAAACCCATAGGCCCGGCCGGCGCCGAGATTGGCCGAAGCCTCCAGCAGCGCGGGATCAAGCTGGGTCAGGCTCGCCAGCGTGGTGCGGAAGATGAAAGGCGAAATCACCACCAGATGGCCGGCGATCAGCAGATTGAGCGAGGGCCTGACCCCGAGCACCGAGAAGAACATCAGCGCCGCCAGCCCATAGGACAGCGTCGGCAGGATCAGCGGCGAGAGCAGGCTCGCCTCCAGGATTTTGGCGGACGGCCGCGCGACCCGCGTGATTGCCAGCGCGGCCAGGACCGACATCACTCCTCCGATCAGCGTGGCGAGGCCCGCCACCCAGACGCTGTTCAGCGCGGCGCTGTGGATCTGCGCGGAGCGCACCGGATCGAACAGGTCGCGATACCAGCGCAGCGACAGGTCCGGCGGCGGGAAACGCAGCGTCTGCGTGGTGGTGAAGGAGGTCGCGATCACGATCAGCACCGGCCCGATCAGGATCAGGATTGCAAGGCCGGCGAGCAATCCGATCGTCCAAGAATAAGTCAGATCGCCAAAGGTGGAGCGTTGCATCGTGGCATCCTCAACTCGTCGTCAACTCGTTTTGGCGAAGCGGCCGAGCCAGCCCAGCGCCATGATGCCGGCGAGCACCGTGAACAGCAGCGTCAGCGAGGCGACCGCGGCAAACGGCCAGTTATAGACCACCATGGACTGCTGCCAGATCAGCGCCGGCAGATAGACCAGCCGCGCCCCGCCGATCACCGATTGCGAGATGAAGGCGGTCGTCGCCGAGGCGAAAACCAGCGTCGCGCCGGCAATCCAGCCCGGCAGAGTGAGCGGCAGGATCACGCGCCAGAAGGTTCGCCATTTCGAGGCGCCGAGCGCCCGCGAGGCGTCGACCAGGTTCTGATCCATCTGGTTCATGATGGTGAGCAGCGGCAGCAGCATCAGCGGCATCTCGATCTGCGTCAGCGCGATCACGAGGCCGAGCTCGGTCTGCAGCAAATTGAGCGGCGCCGTCGTCAGACCCAGCCCCATCAGCGTCTGGTTGACCACGCCCTCGCGCGCCAGGATCACGATCCAGGCGAAGGTGCGGATGACGACCGAGGTCAAAAGCGGCATCACGATGATGAAGATCAGCACGCGCTGCGCGCGCGGCCTGACGGTTCGGAACAGCAGCGCCAGCGGATAGGCGAGCAGTGTCGTTGCCAGCACGGCGAGTACGCCGAGCTTGAGCGTGTCGAAGATCACTTTGCGATAGAAGGCGTCGCCATAGAACTTGGTCCAGCTGTCGAGCCCGAGCCGCGTCTGCTCGGAATCCGCATAGAGGCTGATGCCGAGCAGGATCGCGAAGGGTGCCGCGAAGAAACAAAGATAGGTCAGGCCGAGCGGCGCCGCGAGACGCCAGTCGACCCTGTCCCCGGTGCCGTCGCCCGCGGCCGCAGCTCCGGTCATGGCGCTGCGAGCTTTTACTTGGTGATCTCCTTGTTGAAGCGCTCGATCCAGGCCGCGCGCTGCGGATTGATCTTGGTCCAGTCATGCGTGACCATCTTGGCGAGCTCGTCGAGCGACTTGATGTCGAGCGTGTCGACCAGCGTCACGTCCTTGTTGATCGGGATCATGTTGTAGGGCTGCTTCTGCAGCGCGCCCTGGACCTCGGCCGAGATCGCCGTGTCGATATATTTATAGGCACTGGCGACATTGTCGGCGCCCTTCACGACGTGGAGCGTGGTCTGGAAGGTGATTGCGCCGGTCTCGGGCTTGACGAATTCGATGTCGACACCGCGGCCCTTGAGGATCGCGACCGTATTGGTGTTGGTGTACATCAGGTCGATCTGGCCCTGCTGGAACAGGCCGGGCATGGCCGCCGGAGCCGCGACGGCCGCGGCCTGGGCGACCGCCTTCTTCAACTCGGCGAAGACCGGCTCGACATCGGTTTCGGAGCCGCCGAACACCTTCGCCATCTCGATGATCGAAACCGTGCCGAACGTGGTCTGGAAGCCGGTGAGGCCCAGCCGTTCGACATAAGGCGACTTGAACAGATCGGCCCAGCCCTTGGGCGGCGTTGCGACTTTCTTCGGATTGTAGGCGATGCCGACGACCTGGGCGTTGCAGGTCACCGCATGCGAGGTGATCAGCCCGGCCGGCATCTTGGAGGCATTGGCAAGCTTCGAGGCGTCGATCGGCTCGAACAGGCCGGCTTGCATCGCCGCCGCCGCCGGGCCCGGATCGAGCACGAAGCAGTCGAAGGGTGGTACGCCGCGCGCCGCGCGCACCTTGGCGACCTGATCGACCGCAAAGAGCGCGTCGAAGGCAACGTCGATGTCGGCGCTCTTCTTCAAAGCAGGCGCCACCACGCCGCGATAGGCTTCCTCCCAGGTGCCGGGATAGATCGCGGCGGTCAGACTGCCGGCGGCGTGAGCGCGCAACGGCAGGAGGCCGGCAAGGCCGAGCGCGGCCGCGCCGGTCATGAGGTCGCGACGGTTGATAGGGGTCATCGGCGTGATCTCCGGGTCAGGGGTTGGAGGCTGGAAAGAGGGCGGGCCGCGCGTGGCCGGCGAGACCGCAATAGGCCGTGCCGGCTCCGCTGGATGCCATGCCGGGACGTCGCGCGATGGCGACCTTGAGTGACTCGCCGGCCCGGCTGGTGACGTCGTGGATGAGTTCGCCGCCGATCGGCAGGCTCAGTTTGAGCACGACCGGAATCCTGTCCGCCGCCGGCGTGTCCTCCAGCAGCATCTGCTCCGGCCGGACCGAGACGGTGACCGGCTCTCCGGCGTCAAAGCGCAACGCGGACGCAACCGTCCACAGCGCCCCATTGGCAAGCGCGACGCGATAGCCGCCATCGACGGGCGCCTCGATGCGGCCTGCCAGAAGATTGCTGGACCCGATGAAGTTGTTGACGAACAGCGTCGCCGGCTCGTCATAGATCTGCACCGGCGTGCCCAGTTGCTCGATCCGGCCCTCGCGCATCACCGCGATACGGTCGGCGATGGCCATCGCCTCGTCCTGATCGTGCGTGACCATGATGGCGGTCAGGGCGAATTGCCGCTGCAGCCGCTTGATCTCGATCTGCATGTCGAGCCGCAGATTCTTGTCGAGCGCCGCGAAGGGCTCGTCCAGCAGCAGGATGCGCGGGCGCATCGCCAGTGCGCGCGCCAGCGCCACGCGCTGCTGCTGACCGCCCGAGAGCTGCTTTGGCTTGCGGTCGGCAAAGCCGTCCATCTGGACGGTCGCCAGCATCTCGTTCACGCGCGCGGCCTGCACGGACCGGCTTTCGCCCCGGGCGGCGAGCCCATAGGCGATGTTCTGCGCCACGCTCATATGCGGGAACAGCGCGTAATTCTGGAACACGATGCCGATCTCGCGCAGGTTCGGCGGCAGCGTGTCGATGGAGCGATCGCCGATGATGACCTTGCCGTTGCGTTGCTGGATGAAGCCCGCGATGATCCGGAGCAGGGTGGTCTTGCCGCACCCGGATGGACCGAGCAGCGCGATCAGCTCGCCGCCCTTGACCTCCAGAGTCACGTTGTCGAGCGCGAGCCCCGCGCCGTAACTGTGCGTGACGCCGTCCAGCGTCAGCGGCTGGGCCGTCATCGAGGCGGCATAGGCAGGCTGGAGCATTGGAACGATCTCGCGCAGCCTTTTTGACAGGACTGTCAGCAACCATGCTGGTAGCAACAGTCATGCCAACGCGGCCGGCGGCGCGCGATGATCGTCCAGCGCCTGAGGGTCGGCTCCTGCAATCTGGTGAACGGCCTGCCGATGCGTTATCGGGATTGACGCGCGCTTAAGCGCGAGAGGCGCCTGGCGACGTGCTCGAGCCAGTTCCCCGATCATGTCGTTGAGATTGATGCCGATGCGCCGCACTGAGCTCGTGCCCGCCCATGCGTGCGTCGGCCTCGCGCAGCCAACCCCGTGCACGCGTTCAGCGCTCAGCGCTGCGGGTCGTGCCGACCTCCATTTAGGTGCGGAGGAAGGCGCCGGATGTGAAGGCCACGGCGACGAACCAGATGATAATCGCCGCTCAAAAGAAGGGTGCCGGAGGGACGGGCCTAGCCCGCCTCGGCGTCACCGCGCAGGTTCCGCACCCCTGCCTTTTTGAAATCCTTGAACGCGGATGCAATCGCACCGGCCATTGCGGTGTATTGCGTGATGTGCGCGGAAAGCTCACCGGCTTCGGCGTGCAGTTTCGCCTGCAAGTCGATCATCATGTCGACGGTGCCTTGAATCTCATCGCAGCTATCGTCGACCGCGCGCATGATCGCCGCGACGGCGCCTTGCCCGAGCGGGGGCGCTTGAACCGGCGCTTCGCTCGGCTGCGTAGTCTCGGCGATCACTTCTTTGACTTCGCCATTCAACACGGGCGCGACAGCCGCGGCCATGTCATCTGTGTTCGGTGCTGTGCGCAGCGCGCGAACTGTCGTCATCGTCTTCCTCCGTTGCTACAAGTTACTAGGCGGCAGTGGAGCTTCGGCGAGTTGGCCCACGAGGGCCGCGTCAAAGACCCGCGAGCGTGCGGCCGACCCTCGTCGTAATCTTTGATCGCGTCTTCGGTCTTAAAGTTGATCATGAGGCCCCGGGTGGAACTTGATCAATATCAATAATTTTGGCCGCCCGATGGCCAAGCTCAAATTCCTCGACCCAAATCCGCCTGCCGACACTGAGAGGTGCCTGAAGGCGCCGACCAGTTGCTCTTCGAATGACCACGCGCATCAACCAGTGCGAGTATGATCAGGGTCTGATGCACCACCGGCGTGCATCGAACGCACCTGTGGTGACCAAGTTGAGTGACTTTTTTGGGGCCGTCCAGCTGACGGGCCGGCCTGCGGG
>JBBWZU010000759.1:0-7307 GCA_039649225.1 Hyphomicrobiales bacterium
GGAAATTCGGAATTCGAAGGGCGACGATCTCCGGAACGGAAAAAGACGCTCTACGTTTGATGGGCGTAGCACTCCGGCAGCGCCGATGGTTGAGGCTCTTAGCTGCCGGGAGCCCAGCATGTCCCCCGATGATAACGGACGCTTCTCCAGGAGACTCGCAAATGAGCGAAAGCCACACCACCACAGATCACAAGAAAATCAAGAAATGGGCTGAGGACCGGAAGGGGGTTCCGGCGACGGTGAAAGCAACCGAAGATAAGGGGCACGCGGGTATCCTCCGCATCGATTTCTGTCATTCGGCCTGCAATATTGACCCCCTGAGCCGGGGGATCGGCGTCCAAAATTGACCCCCTATAGGTTGGTCTGTTGGGCTGCCTGCTTTCGAACGAAGCAGGTGGTTGGGGATGCTTATCGTGGAGACGATTGCGCGGATACGACGCGAGCACTTCATCAAGGGCAAGACGATCAAGGAGATCGCACGTGACCTGAAGGTGTCGCGGAACACGGTCCGCAAGGTGCTTCGGTCTGGAGAGACCTCATTCGAGTACGAACGTGAGGTCCAGCCGCGGCCGAAGCTGGGGCGATGGGCAGCCGATCTCGACGGATTACTGGCGTCGAACGTGGCCAAATCCGCTCGCGAACAGCTTACGTTGATACGGATCTTTGAGGAGCTGCGCGAGCGCGGCTATGACGGTGGTTACGACGCCGTGCGCCGTTACGCCAGGCGATGGAGCAAGGAGCGCGGGCAATCCACGGCCGCGGCTTATGTCCCGCTGAGCTTTGCGCCTGGAGAAGCCTACCAGTTCGACTGGAGCCACGAGGTGGTTCTGCTGAATGGCGTGACGGTGATCGTGAAGGCTGCCCATGTCCGGCTCTGTCACAGCCGGATGCTGTTTGTGCGGTGTTATCCGCGCGAGACTCAGGAGATGGTGTTTGACGCCCACGACCGGGCGTTCGCCCTGTTCAAGGGCACCTGCGGACGTGGCATCTACGACAATATGAAGACTGCGGTGGAGACAATCTTCGTCGGCAAAGGGCGTCTCTACAATCGCCGCTTCATGCAGATGTGCAGCCATTACCTCGTCGACCCGGTCGCCTGCACGCCGGCGTCAGGCTGGGAGAAGGGCCAGGTCGAGAACCAGGTTGGGCTTGTCCGGGAGCGCTTCTTCACGCCACGACTGCGGTTCAAAAGCCTCGACGAGTTGAACGCCTGGCTGCTGGACAAGTGCATCGCCTACGCCAAGGCCCATCGTCACCCGGAACTGGCCGAACAGACGGTCTGGGAGGTGTTCGAAGCCGAGCGGCCAAAGCTCGTTCCCTATGCTGGTCGGTTCGACGGATTCCACGCGGTGCCGGCATCGGTCTCGAAGACCTGTCTGGTGCGCTTCGACAACAACAAATACTCGGTCGCGGCCAGCGCCGTCGGGCGCCCGGTTGAGGTCCATGCCTATGCCGACCGCATCGTGATCCGCCAGGACGGACGCATCGTTGCCGAGCATCCGCGTTCATTTGGCCGCGGCGAGACGACCTACGATCCCTGGCATTATGTGCCGGTTCTAGCTCGTAAGCCCGGCGCCTTGCGTAACGGCGCTCCCTTTAAGGACTGGGTACTGCCGGCGGCGATGGAACGTGTACGGCGCAAGCTCGCCAGTGCCGACGATGGCAATCGGCAGATGGTCGACATCCTCAATGCTGTTCTGACCGACGGCTTGCCTGCAGTCGAGGCGGCTTGTGCCGAGGCGATCGCTCATGGCGTCCATTCTGCCGATGTCGTTCTCAACATCCTGGCCCGCCAGCGTGATCCTGCGCCGCCAGCCAACATCGCCACACCGGCTGCGCTGACATTACGTCACGCGCCGATCGCTGACTGTGCCCGTTACGACAACCTCAGGAGAACCATCTGATGGAACGTACTCAACTGTTCGACCTCATGGGCGAGCTCAAACTCTACGGCATGAAGGCGGCCTTCGACGAGATCATGGCGACCGCTGTCAAGCGCCAGCACGAACCCCAACGCATTGTCGGCGATCTGCTCAACGCCGAGATCAACGAGAAGCAAGCTCGCTCGATCAAGTATCAGCTCACCATCGCAAAACTGCCGCTTGCCAAGGACCTTGATGACTTCCAGTTCGAGGGCACACCTATCAACCAGACGCTGGTCAACGACCTGGCCGGCGGCGGGTTCATCGCCCAGCAACGCAACGTCGTGCTGGTTGGCGGAACAGGCACCGGCAAGACACACATGGCCATAGCCATCGCCAGAAGCTGCATCCGGTCGGGTGCCCGCGGTCGCTTTTACAACGTAGTCGACCTCGTCAATCGGCTTGAGACGGAGACCCGTAACGGACGGCAGGGCCGTATCGCCGAGCATCTGACCCGGATGGACTTCATCGTCCTTGACGAACTTGGCTACCTTCCGTTCGCTCAATCCGGCGGCCAACTCCTGTTCCACCTCGTCAGCCGGCTCTACGAGCGCACGTCTATCGTCGTCACCACCAATCTCGCATTCGGAGAGTGGCCCAGTGTGTTTGGCGATGCCAAGATGACGACCGCGCTGCTCGACCGCCTGACCCACCACTGTGACATCGTCGAGACCGGTAACGACAGCTGGCGCTTCAAAAGCCGCGACGACGATCAAGCAACCCGCGCTCGTCTCGTCTCCGCAATCCCGGCCAGCTCCGACGAGACGAGCGCTACCGCCAAACCGCGCCGCCCAAAGGGGCGCATTGCCTCATCAAGAATGTTACCGGAGAACTGACCGTCAGGAGTGGGGCGGCGATACCGAATCGGATCGGTGTCGCCGATGGCAGGACGGATCAGCATGGGTGCGCGGCGCGAGATCACGGCAGCGGTGGTAGACCGCTATCGATCAGCAGGGCGGGCAGATAAGGGGCTCATTCTCGACGAGCTTTGCGCGGTGACGGGCTGGCATCGCAAACACGCGGTTCGGGCGCTTGCCATCCATGTCGCAATTTCGCCGGAGGCCCGGCGGCAGCGAAGGCCGACCTATGGCACCACTATCAGGGATGCGCTGGTGGCGCTGTGGGAGGCCTCAGATCGGATCTGCGGCAAGCGGCTCCGGGTAATGATTCCGACGTTGCTGCCTTCGCTGGAGCGGCATGGCCGGCTCAAGCTCGACCAGTCCGATCGAGTGCTGGTGCTCGGCGTCAGCGCAGCCACGATTGATCGCCTGCTGTTCGAGACCAAAATTGCCGCGGCCGGCGGTAAGCGCCGGCGGGTCGGCTTTTATTCGGCAATCCGGCGCGAAGTGCCGATCCGGACGTTCAACGACTGGCACGATCCGCCGCCGGGGTTCTGCGAGGTCGACATGGTGGCCCATGGCGGCACCTCGGTGGCTGGCTCGTTCATTCAGACGTTGACGATGGTCGACGTCGCGACCGGTTGGACCGAGTGCCTGCCGCTGGTGACGCGCGAGAGCGGGCTCGTCGTGCAGGCCATGGAGCGCGCCCAGACCCTGTTCCCCTGGCTCATTCGCGGCGCCGACTTCGACAACGACAGCGCGTTCATGAACGACATTGTCGTGCCTTGGTGTCGCGCGCAAACGATCGAGGTGACGCGCTCGCGCGCCTACAAGAAGAATGATCAGGCTTTCGTCGAGCAGAAGAACGGCGCGGTGGTCCGGCGACTTGTGGGATACGGTCGCTTCGATGGCGTCGAGATGACGCGCGTGCTGGAACGTTTGTATGCTGCATCTCGGCTGCACACCAACTTCTTCCAGCCGTCCTTCAAGCTGAAGGACAAGCGACGCGAGGGCGCGAAGGTGATCAAGCGCTATCATGTTCCGGCCACGCCCTATGAACGCGCACTGGCGCATCCGAAGGTGAGCAAGGCCGTCAAGCGGCGTCTTCGAGAGCTTTATCGCACGCTCGATCCTGTGGCTCTGCTGGCTGAGATGAGAGACGCCCAGGCGGAGCTTGGCACGCGCGTCGGCGCCCGCGCCGGTAAGCTCGCGGCAGCAACCAGCCCGCCGGTTCCGGCAACGAACCCGGCCGCGTTCGCGAAGGGGCTCGGCAATGATGTGCATCTGGGGGAGCAGCGCATCATCCATCGGCGCATGCGCAAGCCATACAAAAAGCGCATGAGAATGCCATCAATGCTCGATCCGCACCTCGCGGACATCGAGCGCTGGTTGGCGTCCGAGCCTCGTCTGACCGCGCTGGCCATCCTCGGTCGCCTCGCCGAACACTGCTCCGAACAGTTCGGTCCGTCGCAGCACACCATCGTGCAGCGCTTGTTGCGATCGCTTAGACGCAAAGCAGCCGAGACGATCATCCCGCGAACGGCTGAGGGTGCGGCACCGGACGGTGATCCCGGGACTGGGGGCGACGCTGCGTGTGATGGGCACTCCGCGACGCCCCCAGCCCCTCCGATCCTCCGATCATTGACGAAACCTCGGACAGGCCGTCCGTCGGCGCTATATCCGTCAAGCGAAAGTAACATCCTCAGATGAGGCAATACGGGGGTCAAATTTGCAAGCCGATTGACAGACAGATGAGAGACGTTGGTCTCTCTTGTAGCGCGACAATCTTGATGAGAAGAGCGCGACAATCTGGATGAGAATCTGGTGTCGCGGCGGTGGTGATGATCGCGGCAAAGAATGAGGCGCGCAAGCGGGAAATTTGATTGTCGCGGCGCGTCAATCAGCGGCGACATTGGCGGGCGTGGCATATGACGCTGGCCGACCTGGGCCGCGCTTTCGTTCCACGGCCTGGCGCCGCCGATAGCTCTCGACATTCATCTCGAAGATTGTGGCGTGATGGACGAGGCGATCGATCGCGGCGAGGGTCATTGCGGGATCGGGAAAGACCTTCCCCCATTCGCCGAACGGCTGGTTGGCGGTGACGAGCATGGACCTGCGCTCGTAGCGTGCGCTGATCAGTTCGAACAGCACGCTGGTCTCGGCCTGATCCTTGGTGACGTAAGCGAGGTCGTCGAGGATCAGCAGGTGGAATCGGTCGAGCCGATTGATTGCGGCTTCGAGGTCGAGTTCGCGGCGCGCGACCTGGAGCTTTTGCACCAGATCGGTCGTGCGGGTGAAGAGAACCTTCCATCCCTTCTCAACGAGGGCCAGGCCGATCGCGGAAGCCAGATGACTCTTTCCGCCGCCCGGCGGTCCGAACAGCAGCAGGTTTGCGCCTTTCTCGAGCCAGGCATCGCCGGCAGCGACGGCTGTGATTTGGGCCTTGGAAATCATCGGCACGGCCTCGAAGGCGAATGTATCGAGGGTCTTGCCGGGAAGCAGGCGGGCTTCGGCAAGATGCCGCTCGATGCGGCGGCGATCGCGCTCGGCCAGTTCATGCTCGGCGATGGCGGTCAGAAAGCGGGCTGCGGGCCAACCTTCCTTGTCGGCCTGCTCGGCGAATTGGGCCCACAGCAGCTTGATGGCGGGCAATCGTAGTTCGTTGAGGAGAAGACTGAGCCGTGCGGTATCGGTTGTGCTGTTGGTGTTCATGCCGCGTCTCCCGTCAGGCTGGCGCCAAGCAGTTCCTCGTAGGCATTGAGCGGAGCGAGTTGCACGACAACATTGGGCAGCCGCGCGGGATCGGGTGCGAACCGCATCCGTAAGGCGGCGATCTCGGGCAACTGTTTGTGCTGCAGACAGACGGCAAGCTGATCGGCCAGTTCGCTCTCGCAACCCCGCTCATGGGCCATGGCCAACAGCTCGACCATGATGCGGCAGGCCTGCCGTTCCGGCAGTTGTTCAAGCAGAGCATCGAAGGTTTGCCGGTATGCCTGGCGCGGAAAGAGCTGGTCGCGATAGACAAGGTTGAGCAGCGCCATCGGCTTGCGGCGCAGCGAGTGGATGACATGCCGGTAGTTGACGACCTGGTCGTGCTTGCCCGACGGATGGGGCCGCCCGCGCGGCAGCGCCATGAGATGGGTGCCGCCGACGAAGATATCGAGCCGGTCATCGTAGAGGCGCACCCTGAGCCGGTGTCCGATCAGGCGCGAGGGCACGGTGTAGAACACCTTGCGAAGCGTGAAACCGCCGGAGGATGTGACGCGCACGCTGACCTCCTCATAGTCCGACGAGCGCCGGTCCGGCAAAGCCTGCAGTTCGGCGCGCTCAATATCGATGCGTTTTGCGTTGCGGGCATTTTGTCGGCTGACAATCTCATCGATGAAACAGCGATAGGCGGCGAGCGCGTCGAAATCGGCCGAGCTTCTCATCAATAGCGCGTCCGCGATTGCGCGCTTGAGATGACCGTGGGAGCCTTCGATGGAGCCGTTCTCGTGCGCGATGCCGGCATTGTTGCGGGTCGGGATCATGCCATAGTGGCGGCACAGTTCTTCATAGCGACGGGTCAGGTCCGCTGCGGCATTTTTGTCGAGGTTGCGGAACGCCGCCGACAGGCTGTCGCTGCGATGCTCGCGGGGAGCCCCGCCCAGCGACCACAGGGCGTTCTGGATGCCTTCCGCCAGGGCGACGAAACTCTCGCCACCGAGCACGACATGGGCATGCTCGAAGCCGGAATAGGCGAGCCGGAAATGATAGAGCCGGTGGTCCAGGGGCTGGCCAGCGATCGTAATGCCGGCATGTCCCATGTCGGTGAAATCCGACAGGCCCATCCGCCCCGGCACCTGCACCTGCCGGAAAATGACCTCCTGCTCTTCGCCATGGATGGCGCGCCACGCGCGGATACGCCGTTCCAGGGTCCGGCGAATGCCGCCTCCCAGTTCAGGATGGCGGCGGATCATCTCCTCGAAAATGGCGATCGGTCGAAGCCCGGCGGCGGTCTGCAGCATCGGCACGACTTCGGCGTCGAAAATCTCGGCGAGCGGATCGGGGCGCCGGCGTCCTCGCGGAGCCTTCTGTGAGGGCAGCTTCGGATCCTTCTCGATGCGATACGCCGTGGCAATACTGATTGACGCCTTCGCCGCCGCGACGGCCGTTCGGTTGGTCTGACGGAACTTCATGTAGAGCCTCATCTGGTGATCGGTTAAGTGGCGGCCGGGCACAAAGCGATTCCTCCCAAATCGGAAAAACCACCGGCATATCCGGCCGACCGCGATCACCAGCTAAACGCTCCAAAAGGAAACGCCGCCGGAGGCTTGAAACTCCGGTCGGGCTACGCCCTCCCTGCGTTCCAAGCCTCCGGCATTCTCATCCTGATTGACGCGCCACTCTCAGCTTCATTGTCGCGCTGCACGGGCCTTTCTGCGTGGTGGGATATATCGCCCTATGAACCAGAAGCTTTTTTCAACTCGGTTTTGAATATCTGAAGCGATGCGGGGGTAGCGTTGTCGAAGAATTGGTTAAGCTGCTCGATCAGCAAGGGGTTGAG
>JBBWZU010000776.1:0-6176 GCA_039649225.1 Hyphomicrobiales bacterium
TTACTTTCAGGACAATGTGCGTCTGCCGCAATACCATATGGAAGCGGTCTTGAGGCAAAAGCTGGCGGCTCTTGCCAGCGTCGTTTGCCGCTTCGGCTGGTCGGCGCGCATGATCGAGCAGGACGCGGACGGCGTGCGTGTGGTCATCGAGGATGGCGCCGGAACGCGCGACACGATCGCCGCGGATTACGCCGTTGGCTGCGACGGCGCGCGCTCGATTGTGCGCAGCCAGGCCAGCATCGCACGCGGCGGAACCGATTTCGAGCGGCGCATGGTGCTCGCGGTCTTTCGCTCGCGCGAACTCAGCGAAGGCCTGAAACGCCTTCCACCGCGCTCCACCTACCGCGTGATGCATCCCGACCTGCAGGGCTACTGGAAGTTCTTCGGCCGCATCGACACCGAGGAAGGTTGGTTTTTCCATGCGCCGCTGCCGCCGGGCGCGGGCAGTGAGACCGATACCACGGCACTGCTGCACGAGGCCGCCGGATTCTCCTTCGCGTGCCAATTCGATCACCTCGGCACCTGGGACCTGCGCGTCGCGGTCGCGGAGACTTATCGGGCCGGCCGGGTCTTTATCGCGGGCGATGCCGCGCACAGCCACCCGCCCTATGGGGGCTTTGGTCTCAACAACGGCCTCGAAGACGCCGTCAATCTTGGCTGGAAGCTCGCCGCGCGGCTGCAAGGCTGGGGCGGCGATGCACTGCTTGCATCGTATGATGAAGAGCGCCGGCCGGTTTTCCACGAGGTCGGGCAAGATTTCATCGCGGCACGCATCGCGCGCGACAAGGCATTCCTCGATCGCCACAATCCGAGCCGCGATCGCGCTGACTTCGAGCGCGCCTGGGCAGCGCGCGAGAGCGACATTGGCGATCGCTCCAAGGCCTACGAGCCGAACTACGAGGGCTCACCCGTCATCTTCGGGCCGCCGGGCGGCGTCTCAAGCGCCCATGGCGTGCATTCATTTGCGGCGCGCGCCGGCCATCACCTCGCGCCGCGCGCAATGTCCTCGGGCCGGAATAGCTTCGAACATCTGGGGCAGGCTTTCACCCTGCTGGCGTTCGGGCGCGACGAAGCGGCAGCTAAATTCGAGCACGCCGCGCAGTCGCTCGGCGTCCCGCTTGCCGTCGTCCGTGACAGCTATCGCGACGAGCGCGCGGACTACGCGGCGCGTCTCGTGCTCGTGCGCCCGGATCAGTTCGTCGCGTGGACCGGCAATGATGCGCCGGGCGATGTCGTCGCGGTGTTGCGCAAGGTTACCGGAACGGCAGAGGGCGCCGCTCACCGAGGCGTGCGTTGACATCGCGCTGCACCGATCCGCATCATGCCGCAATGCCGCGCGCGGTTCCGTGATGCGAAACGCGCGCCGCCAACAAACATCGGGAGGATCGGATGCGCGTCCTGAAATCCCTGTTCGTTTCCATCGCGTTCTTGTTTGCATTCGCGGCCAGCGTCTTTGCGCAAGAGCTGCCGACCGCCAAGCCGGCCGATGTCGGCCTCTCGGCCGAACGGCTCGAACGCATCACGCAATGGCTGCGCGATGATAGCCAGAAGGGCACCATTCCGGGCGCCGTCGTGATGATCGTGCGCAACGGCAAGGTTGCGTACTTCGAATCGATCGGCGCGCTCGATCCGCAGACCAAGGCGCCGATGCGCAAGGATGCGATCTTCCGCATCTATTCGATGAGCAAGCCGATCACCACGGTCGCCGTCATGATGCTCTATGAGCAGGGCAAGATCACGCTCGATGAGCCGATCGCCAAATACATTCCGGCATTCAAGGACATGAAGGTCGGCGTCGAAACCAAGGGCGAGGACGGCAAGCCGAAGCTCGAACTCACCGACGCCAAGAAACCCATCACCATCCAGGACCTGCTGCGCCACACCTCGGGCATCACCTATGGCTTCTTCGGCGATCTCCTGGTCAAGAAGGCCTATCTCGAGGCCAATGTCTACCAAGGCGACTACGACAATGCCGAATTCGCCGAACGGATCGCCAAGCTTCCGCTCGCCTTCCAGCCCGGCACCACCTGGGACTACAGCAATTCGACCGACATTCTCGGTCGCCTGGTCGAGGTCGTTTCCGGCAAACCACTGTTGCAATTCGAGAAGGAGAACATCCTCGATCCGCTCGGCATGATCGACACGAGCTTCTACGTCGCCGATTCCGCCAAGCATGCGCGCGTTGCCGAGCCATTCCAGAATGATCGCAACTTCGGCGCCGGGACCGACTTCAACGATCCGCGCCTTGCCCGCAAGTGGGAGTCGGGCGGCGGCGGCATGGTCAGCACGGTCACCGACTATTCGCGCTTCCTGATGATGCTGCGCAATGGCGGTACGCTCGACGGCAAGCGCTACCTCGGCCCGAAGACCCTCGCCTATATGATGTCGGATCATCTCGGCGCCACTATCGTGCCCGGCCCCTATTATCTGCCTGGACCCGGTTACGGTTTCGGGCTCGGCTTTGCGGTGCGCAAGGAGACGGGCCTCGCGACCACCGCCGGCACGGCCGGCGATTACAATTGGGGCGGCGCCGGCGGCACCTATTTCTGGGTCGATCCAAAGGAGGACATGTTCGTCGTCTACGCGATGCAGTCGCCGAGCCAGCGCGTGCATTACCGCCAGGTGCTGCGCGACATGGTCTACGGCGCGATCGAGAAACCTGCCGCGCGCGCTGCAACGGATTGAGCCTTAGCCGAACGCCGCTATCGCCGTTCCGGCGCCATGATCTGCGGCGTGCCGGTCGACGGCGAGACCGGTGCTACGCCGGGCGGCGATGCGGTCACACCGGTCGCGGTGCCGGTCGTACTCGATCCGGTGGTGCCGTCGCTATTGAGCTGGTTCGGATACAGCGTTCCGGGCGGAACCGCCGACGATGAGCCCGAAGGCGGCTGCAGGGCGGAGGGCGGCGGACCACTCGGACCTGTCAGCGCCGGACTGGTGTTCGTTCCCGGCGTAGCGGAGCCGGAGGCTGGTGCGTTGGTGCTCGGCGCGGTCGAGCCACCTGTGGCGCCAGACGCGCCCGCAGCGCCGCCGGCCGAACCGCCCCCGCCCCCGCCCCCGCCCCCGCCTTGCGCCAAAGCGCTGGTGCTCAGCAGCGCGGCCAATAGCAGCGCGGTTCCGGTCTGGACGATTTTCATGACTGCCTCCGCTAATCACGTGTCGCGAAGGTCAATGTCGCCGCACCGTGGAGGTTCCGGATTGCGCGTTCAGGAACTGCTGTCGTGACGGACTCAAAAGCAACTGCGCCGACAGGGCCTTTCACTGCACGACGTCGCGCGGCGGAGGCGTGAGCGGCTCGCTGCTCACCGATGGCGTTCCGTTGCCGACACCGAGCACGCCGCGCGCGGCCGCGAGCGCGGCATCCGCCATTGCGGCGTGGCCCTCGGCGGTCGGATGCACGGCGCCGCCATACACCGCGCTGACGACGCCCCAGGTCGCATCGTGAATGTCGGTCGGCTGCTGCGTCAGCGGCAGCCCTTCCGGATACGTCATCGCGACGAAGTAGCTGTCGTTCGCGGTCCTGATCCAGCGCGCGCGCGGCGTATAGGCGCGGAAATCCGACGCCGGCTGACCGCAGGTCATCGGATCGGTCGCGCCTTCGACGGAGTTCGCCGCGAAGGTCTTGCCGTCGGCCATGAAGCAGGCGCGATCGAATTCCGGATCCTGCTCCGCGCGCGCGCAGATGCCATGGCCGGCGAACGCCGCCTGATGCGCCTCGACGAAGGTCATCCGGTCGGTGTCGGGATTGGCGCACATCGTGCCGCTGGTGCATTGCACGATGGACTTGAGCACGGGCAGGAAGCGCAAGCCGACGAAATCCGCTACCGCACGCAGCCGCGCATTGTCGAGTCGGAACGAGGGATGCACGTCGAAGCCGGCCTGCCCGCCGCCGCACGGCGTGCCATCGGCGCGCATCGCCGGATGGCCGTAGGACACGAACACGACGCGCGACAGGTCGCCGCCGACCAGCGGCTTCAAGGCCGCGCGCAGCTTGGCGAAATTGGCCGGCAATTTGGTGGTCAGCGCGGCTTCGGCATTCTCCACCGAGCCGATCACGCTGCGGCCGAACAGCACGCGCTCCGAGGTCTGGTCGATGATGACGTTGGCGACCAATCCGGAGAAATCGATGTCGTTGGCGCCGACGGTGAGCAGCACCATGTCGAGCGTACGCCCCGCCCGCCCGCGCCGCGCCGTCTGAAGGTACCCCTGAAGCTGCGCGATCTGCGGCGGAACGGTCGACGGACAGCTCTTGTCCGGCGTGCAATTGAGCTCGCGCGCGCGCTGTGTGCCGAGCAAGCCGGTCTCGATGGTGGCGCCGGTGCAGGCGAGCGGCAGGTACGTCACGGCGATATGTGGATTCTCGACGGCGAGCGCCAGCGCGGTGCGCAGCTGATAGCTGTAGAGTGAGCGATGGCAGGCTTGGCTCAACCAGCGCGCGCCGAGCCGGTTCCAGTCCTGCTGCTCGCTGGCCGCGCGCGCGGTCTCGCACGAGCGGTCGCCTTTGAAGCCCGCGCGGCCGGGCCGATAGTATTCGCTGCCGGTTCCAAAGCGGCGGAAGCAAAAGCCCTCATCCGACATCACCACGGGTCGATCCGGATTGCCCTCGCCGGCCGCGATGGAATCGCCGAGGCCCGCAATCAACAGGTCGCGCACCGCGATGTCGGCGACCGTGCGCTGCGGCGGCCCATTCGGCACGGAAACATCGACCGTCACGCTCGTCGCGCGGCCGTAGCCGAGACGGATGCGCACTTCCTCGCTGCACGGGCCGGCGTAGTTGCGCGGCTGCGCGTCGCCCTCGACGAATAGCCACGTGCAGGTCGTCTGCGGCGGCGCGCCGACAAGGCGCATCTCGACGCGGTGATCGGTCGGCGCCAGATAGGATTCGCGCGTGCCGTCGCGCTCGCAGGTCTGCTGCACGCCGCCCATCGGATCGACGCAAAGGTTCGCCAGCATCGAGCGCGCCCAGCCGCGTCCATCGGTCTCGGTCGCCATCAGTTGCTCGGTCGCGAGCACGGTCCTGAGGCTTTCGGCCGCCAGATGCTTGGCAAAGTCGGCCTCGCGGCGAAACAGGCGGAACCGGTTCTTCACCTCCCAGACGATGCGCAGGTTCGGCGACAGTTCCGGTGGCTGAATTTGCATCGGCGCCGCCGGCTGCGGCGCGGACGGCTGCGGCGCGCCGGGCGTAATCGGCGCGGGCATCGGTGGCGCAGGCGCCTGCGCGGCCGCGATCGTCGGCTCGCTCAGCCAGGGCGTAAGAACGCAGAATAACGCAATGAAGTGACGGCGCATAATGACCTCGGATGGATAATCTTTATGGTCCTAAGCCGGGGTCGCGGCAAGATCAGGGCGGGCGGCGGGTGTCGCGCAGGTTCCGCCTCACGCGGGCGGTGTCAGTCGCCCGAGCAGGTCGGCGAGCGCGGCCGCCGCGTTGTCGTCGAGCCGGTCGCCGATATGCCGCTGGATCGATTTGGCGTAAATCTTCCAGGTACGGGCCTGCGCGGCCTTGCCTTTGTCGGTAATGACGGCCCATTGGCCGCGGCCGTCATCGTCGCAGGGTTCGCACGCGACCAATCCCTCGCGCTCCAGCCGGTCGAGCAGCCGCGAGAGATTGTACTGCGCCAGCAGCGTTGCTTTCTCGATCTCGAATGGACGCAGCCGCCCCTGCGGCGCGCGGGCAAGTTCCAGCAGCACGTCGTACCAGGCCAGGGCCAAGCAGCCGGCGGCCTTGAGATCGCGCTCGATCGCGCCGAGCACGGCTTCACGCGCCCGCATCAGCCCGACCCAGGCGCGGGTCACCGGTTCCGAAGGATTGCGCGACATGCATGGTTTCTAGCAGATAGATGCAACTGCATCAAGCTTGACAGATACATGCCATTGCATCTATATGCATGCATCTGCATTGATATGGAGATCGCGCCATGACGGCGAAACTGACTTTGGTGAGCCACAAGCTCTGCCCCTATGTGCAGCGCGCCGTCATCTCGCTGACCGAGAAAGGCGTGCCATTCCGGCGCATCGATATCGACCTCTCCAACAAGCCGGACTGGTTCAAGGCGGCCTCCCCGCTCGGCAAGACCCCGGTGCTGCTGGTCGGCGAAACGCCGATTTTCGAGTCGGCCGTGATCCTGGAATATCTGGAGGACACGCAATCGCCCGCGCTGCATCCGGCCGATGCG
>JBBWZU010000796.1:0-4396 GCA_039649225.1 Hyphomicrobiales bacterium
GGTCCTCGAGAATTTTCAGGCCTGCCGTCCGGGCAAAAATATTGAACGGCAGGTTGAGCATCGCAAAATCGATTTTGCCCTCCCTCAGAGCCTCGAGGCGAAACCGGGTTGCGCCGATCGGCTGCACCACATAGTCGGCGCGATCGAGACCTTTGCGCTTGAGCATGTCATAGGCGATCAGCGCGAAGGCGGTGTCGGGCGCATCGACGCCGAAGGTCTTCCCGCGCAGGTCCTGATAGCTTGCGATCTCCGGGCGGACGACGAGCTTGTTGAAGCCCTGATCGAGCCCGCAGAAGATGAAGACGTCTTGCTTGGCGACCTCCACCATCGCGACCGCGTTGTCGACGGCGCCATGGGCGAGGTCATAATCGCCGCGCGCCAGCCCCTCGCGCATCTGGTCGGAGCCCCTGGTGAATATCGTTTCCACGCCAAGGCCGTGCCGGGCGAAGAAGCCCTGCGTCTGCGCCGCCATGTTCGGCAAATTCTGCACGCCTTGAAACAAAATGACCTTGAGCGGCTTCATCTCGATCGGAACCTGACGTCTGCGTGGTGAAATCTGGCTCATCAATCCCGCTCATTCCCGCGAAAGCGGGAATCCAGGGCCAAAGAACTGGACCCCAGCTTTCGCGAGGGTGAGCGGAGACAAGGTCACGCTACAGTTTCGGGATCTTGGCCTTCTCGACCAGGTCGGACCATTTGGCGATATCGCTTTTCAACCGCGCGGCGAGCTCATCCGGCGTGCCGCCGCGCATCTCCATGCCGAGTCTCTTTCCGGTATCCTGCGCTTCGGGCGACTGCAGCACCTCGGCGATCGCCTTGCTCAGCGTATCGATGATCGGCTGCGGCGTGCCCGCCGGAGCCACGATGCCGTTCCAGCTGGTGACGTCGAAATCCGCGATCCCGCTTTCGATCACGGTCGGCACGTCCGGCAGGTAGTAGGCGCGCTTGCGGCCAGTGGTGGCGATCACTTCGAGTTTCTTGTCCTGGATCAGCGCCTGCATCGGCGCATAAAACTCCATCGCAAGATCGACGTCGCCGCGCATCACCGCGGTCGCGACATCGCCGGAGGTGCGGAACGGCACGGCCGTCACGTCGACGCCCGTGACCGTTTTGAACAGCTCGACCGCCAGGAACGGCGTCGTGCCCGGGCTCAGCGTCGCGATGAACATCTTGCCGGGATTGGCCTTCGCGGAGGCGACGATATCGTTCATGGTCTTGAGCGGCGAACCGGCACGCGTGAAGACCAGCATCTCGAACGTCGCCACCGTCGAGATCGGCGCGAAATCAGTCACCGCGTTGTAGGGCAGCGATTTGAACAGCGCCGTGCTGATCGCATAGCTGTTGCCGGTGAGCAGCAGCGTGTGACCGTCGGGGATCGCGGCCGCCGCTCCCTTGGCGGCCACGATGCCGCCGGGTCCCGGACGATTGTCGACGATGAAGGGCTTGCCGAGTTTCGCGCTCAGCTTTTCGGCCACCACCCGCATGCTGACATCGCCGACGGTCCCGGCCCCATAGGCGATGATCAGTTGTACCGTACGGGTCGGATAGGCGGTTTCGGCGTGCGCCGGCGCGGCGAGCAGCGCGCCGGCACACCAGCCGGTCATCCCCGCCATCGCGACGGCCGCCGTCATGCCGCGTGACAAACGATGAATTCCGGCCAGTGCCGCCGTGCCGTGGTGCCCCATGGTTATCTCTCCAGCTCCGGTGCGTGATGCGAACCTAGACCGCGGCAATCATTTTGATAAATGCATACATTATCAAGATTGTGCCGCATCTTGCATGAATGACCGGCGACACGCCGCGCCCGCAAGGCAGCTTCCGGGTCTCCACGCCGCTTGCTATCGTAGGCATGCGCTTCCGGAGTTCATCTTGGGAATGTCGGCTCATGAGCGATGGCCCGGACCACACCAGACGCTGGCTGATCAACGCAAGCAGCGCCGCGATCTTGTCGGGCGCGTTTGCGGCCGAGCCGTCTTACGCGCAGGTCGCGGGTGCACCGGCTCCGAAGGCCGCCCAGGATGCCGACGAACCTGCGGCGGACGCTTCAGTCTCTCCCACCACCGAGGCCCTCTGCGCGTATGTGGCCGCAACGCTCGACCGCGACATGCCGTCCGAGGTCGTGGCAAAGACCAAGCTGCATATCCTCGACACCATTGCGGCGATGGTGTCCGGCTCGCGGCTCAAGGCCGGGATAATGGCGGCCCATTATGTCGACGGCCTGGGCGGCAAGCCGCAGGCGATGGTTGTCGGCACCAGCATCCTGACCTCGAGCGTCAATGCGGCGCTCGCCAACGGCATGTCGGCCCACGCCGATGAGACTGACGATTCGCATTTGCGCGGCCGGTTTCATCCGGGCTGCGGTATCGTGTCCGCCGCATTCGCGACCGCGGAACTTGCCGGACGCAGCGGAAACGACATGCTGCGCGCGGTCGCGCTCGGCTACGACATCGGCGCGCGCCTGATCTTCTCGCTCGGGTTCGCCAAGCTCTATGCCGACCGCCACAGCACCCACAGCCTGTCGACGACGTTTGGGGCGGCCGCGGCGGCGTCGGCAATGCTGCGGCTCGATCCGCGCGGGGTGCGCCACGCGTTCTCATTCGCTTCTCAGCAGGCCTCGGGCGTTCCCTACTGGGAGCGCGACCGCGAGCACGTGGAAAAGGCCTTCGATTTCGGCGGCATGGGTGCCCGCAACGGCGTCACGGCGGCCACCATGGTGGCGTCAGGCTTCACCGGGGTCGACGATTTCCTTAGCGGACCTAAGAATCTGTTCACCGCGGTTGGCGGCGAAAAGCCGCTGCCAAGCGAACTGACCGCCGAGCTCGGCACGCGCTACGAGATCTTGAATACATCGATCAAGAAATGGACCGTCGGCTCGCCGCTGCAATCGGTACTGGACGCGGTCGCGGCTCTCCTCGAACATGCCGAGGTGCGCGAGCGAAAGATCAAGCGTATCGTGGTCGATATGCCGGCCGACCGACTGCACATCGTCGACAATCGCACCATTCCGGACATTTGCCTGCAGCACCTTGTCGCCATGATGATCGTGGACGGCGGCGCGACCTTCGATAGCATTCATGACGCCGCCCGCATGAGCGACCCCAAGGTGCTGGCTGTTCGCAACCTGGTCGAGGCGGTCCCAAACCAGGAACTGGTGACCGCGGTGCCAGCCCGCCAGGCGATCGTGAAAATCGAGACGACCGACGGCCGCATGCTTACGCATCGCACCTACGAAGTTCGCGGCACGCCAGGCAATCCGATGAATGCCGATGAGGTCGCCGCCAAAGCGCTCGACCTGACGGCGCCTGTCTTGGGCGCGACCCGGGCGAACGCGTTGATCGCCGCGGTTTACAACCTCGACAATTTCGGCCCGGTGTCCGGGCTGCGGCGGTTGTTGCAGGTCTAGCGCCGGCCGCCGGATTTCTTCTGCGCCCGGCAGGCGTCCGCCACCAGCGAGCGAAACCACTGGTGCGCCGGGTGCGCATGGGCTCGCTCGTGCCAAATCAGCTTGTAGAGAATGTTCTCGGCATCGAAAGGCAGATCGCGCGCGACCAGGCGATCGGGCGCGACCAGCACGGCTTGATTGCGGTCGAAGAACCGGCTCGGCACGCAGGTCAATAGATCGCTCTCGGCGACGATCCTCATGGCATCGGCAAAGTGATTGACGACCGCAAGGACGTTGCGCCTGCGGCCTTGCAGGCTGAGCCAACCGTCGACGACGCCGAGCTCCTGTCCCGACGGCGTCACCAGCACATGCGGAGATTCGATAAAGTCATCCAAAGACATCCGCCGGCTCAGCCTGTGGCCCTTGCGCATGACGCAGACATATTTGTCGGCGAACAGGCCTTGAACATTCAGGCTGCGCGGCAGCGCCGGGAACATGCCGATTGCGCAGTCCAGCGTTCCGCGCTCGATGCCCTCGATGGAGTCCGCATTGGTGTGAAGCGCGAAAGCGATGCGCGCCGCGGGAGACACGGCGCGCAGACCGAGCGTGATGCGGCAGACGGCTTCGGCCGCGATGCTGTCGGTTATGGCGAGGCGAAACGTGGTTGCGTTCGAGGCAAGATCAAACCGATGCGACGCGACAGATGTCCGTATCGTCGTCAGAGCCTGATGCAATTCAGGCCACATCGCGATCATGCGCGACGTCGGCCGCACGCCATCCGCAACCCGCAGGAACAGCTCGTCGCCGGTCAGCCGCCGGGCGCGACGGAGCGCATTGCTGACGGCCGGCTGGCTCATCCCAAGGCTTGCCGCCGCACGCGTCACGTTGCCCTCGAGCATGATGGCCTCGAGGACCGAGACCAAGTTCAGGTCCAGCCGCAAGGCGTCACCCGTCGATATCGCGCCGATATCTCACGCGCGGCGATCCGGGATCAGCATGGTCACTGTGGCTCAT
>JBBWZU010000576.1:0-7183 GCA_039649225.1 Hyphomicrobiales bacterium
TCGTTGCCGGCCTTGAGCGCCTCGTAATTGAAGGTGTAGCCCTTGGCGTTCTGGTCGCGCGCGGCCCAGATCATGGTCTCGTGCGCGTTGGTGAAGCGCCGGCCGCGGAAATTCGGCATCGGATTGGTCTTGCGCCACATCACGTCATTGAGGATCCAGAAGCCGAGATCCTGCAGGATCGTGCCGACGCGGAAGATATTGTGGTAGGAGCCGATCACCCACAGCGTCGCCGACGGCTTCATGGCGCGGCGCGCGGCCATCAGCCAGGCGCGCGTGAAGTCGTCATAGGCGGAGAACGAGGAAAATTTGTCCCAGTCGTCGTCGACCGCGTCGACCTTGCTGTCGTCGGGGCGCTTGAGATCGCCCTGAAGCTGGAGATTGTAGGGCGGGTCCGCGAATACGAGATCCACGGAGCCTGCAGGCAACTTCGTCATTTCGGCGACGCAATCGCCGATGACGATGCGATGAGCCTGATTTTCGAGATTTGTGCGGGGCGCCCGACTAGGCGCCCCGCGACGCGGCACACTCATGACAATACATCACTTGGTACGCGGTCGGAGACGCGAATACCTGACAACCGACTGCCCGCATGATGGAGCGGCAAGGTAAAAACAGACTTAAGCTTCCGGAAAATCTGAACTAAGGCATTAGGACTTGAGTAACCATATCGATTTGCTTAAGAGCCGCACGTGCGACCCGCGTTTCGTGTTGTTCCGCGCGGCGGACGTCGGCGCGAAACAATGGACTTGAAGGCCCCGGTCGGCGACACTTGACTGGGGCGACGAGGAGGATTCGATGCGTCTTGACGACTTGCCGCAGAGCGAAAACATCGAGGATCGCCGCGGCGACGATTCATCGGGCGGCGGAGGCGGCTTCGGATTTCCGATGGGGCGCGGTGGCCTTGGCATCGGCACCATCGCGATCCTCGGCATCATCGGCTATGCGCTCGGCATCGACCCGCGCCTGCTGATCGGCGGCGCCGAGATGCTCTCGGGCGGGGTCTCGCAGCAGCAGACGCGCTCGCAGCCGTCCGGTAAGGTCGGTGCGCCGAGCGACGAGATGGGCAAGTTCGTCTCGCGAATTCTCGGCAGCACCGAGGTGCAGTGGAAGGTGGCCTTCGAGCAAGCCGGAAGGCGCTACAAGAATCCCTCGCTCGTGATGTTCAACGGCGCGACGCGCGCGGACGCCTGCGGGCAGGCGCAGTCCGCGATGGGGCCGTTCTATTGCCCGTCGGATCAGAAAATCTACCTCGACACCTCGTTCTTCCGCGACCTGGAGCGGCGCTTCAAAGGCTGCGATACCGGCTCGCGGACCTGCCAGTTCGCCCAAGCCTACGTGATCGCGCACGAGGTCGGCCATCACGTGCAGAACCAGCTCGGCATCCTGCCCGAGATACAGCAAAAGCAGCGCGGCTTGAGCAAGACCGAGGCGAACCATTGGCAGGTGAAGGTCGAGCTGCAAGCCGACTGCTTCGCCGGCGTCTGGGCCAGCAAGTCCGACCAGCAATGGAAATTCATCGAGCCGGGCGATGTGGAAGCCGCGTTGAAGACCGCGGCGGCGATCGGCGATGACCGGCTGCAGAAGCAGGCGCAGGGTTACGCCGTGCCGGATTCGTTCACGCACGGCTCATCGGAGCAGCGCCAGCGCTGGTTCAATGCCGGGCTGAAAGGCGGGACGGTCGCGTCCTGCAATACATTTACTGCGGCGCAGCTTTAGTTGCTTATCCCTCCCCGCGAAGCGGGGACGGGTGGGGGTCTGGCGGCTGCATTCTATATACTGAAGCAACCCCACCCCGCCGCCTTGCGGCGGCGACCCTCCCCTTGCAGGGGAGGGATGGAGCCCCCCATGCCCGGAATTGACGAAACAAAAACCTTCATCCCGCTCAAGATCGCGGTGCTGACCGTCTCCGACACGCGCTCGCGCGAGGAAGACAAATCCGGCGCGACGCTGGCCGAGCGGATCGAGAAGGCCGGACATGCGGTTGCGGCGCGCGCGATCGTCACCGACGATGTGGAGAAGATCCGCACGCAGGTCAGAGCGTGGATCGCGGACGCGGCGATCGACGTGATCATTTCCACCGGCGGCACCGGATTTACCGGTCGCGACGTGACGCCGGAGGCGCTCGAGCCGTTGTTCGAGAAGCGCATGGATGGTTTTGCCACGCTCTTCCTCATGGTGAGCCACGCCAAGATCGGCACCTCGGCGATCCAGACGCGCGCGACCGCCGGCGTTGCCGGCGCGACCTACATTTTCTGCCTGCCGGGCTCGCCCGGCGCCTGCCGCGATGCCTGGGACGAAATCCTGGTGCATCAGCTCGACTACCGCTACCGCCCGTGCAACTTCGTCGAGATCATGCCTCGACTGGACGAGCATTTGCGGCGCGGCAAGGCACGGGCGTAGCCGTCTGTTGCGCGCGATCACGTCGCAACATTTTGCCGCGTGAACACAGCTCATGGCGCCGCGCAAGGCGCTCAAGATGATGTTACCGAGCTACCAAAAAAGTTTCGTCGGCGACGCAACATCGCCACCCTGCGGGCGTTTGATCAGCACTCGGATGAACAACCAATTCCGGCTGTTCCAGGCCAAGAAGGAGCTTTCGATGTGCGACTATAGTCTGCATGACGTCGCAACGCGCCCGGCCAAGGTCGGTGATAGACTGGTCTCCACCCACTTCACCAATTCGCTGACCCGCGGGTTTGCGGCGGTCGGCGAGCCGAACGTTGCGGTGTGCCTGCCGCCCGGCACCGAACTGGCCTTCGACCAGAACGTCCAGATCGATGCCGCGATCGGCCTGTTTCCGGCCAAGAAGCTCGGCGAGAGTCTCGCCCGCTTCCGTTATGTCGACAACGGGTATCCCGGCGCGCACCGCGATGCGCTGGAATTCCCGAGCGGAAAGGTCGTGCTGCTGACCCGTCTGTGTGAAGGCCAGCATGCGACCGTGCTGCAGTTGCCGGCTATCGCCAGTGGCGACGCCGACGCGCATGCGGCACCGGCGCCGGCCCGGGCACGCGAGCCGCAACCGCTCTGACAACGACCACACGGGGCGGGACGCGACCCCGCCCCGGATTTTCAAAGTCCCGGCGATGAGCAAAAGCGCGTGCGAATTTGCGCGCTTGGTAGAACATGGTGGCCGCGCTAAGGAAGCGCGATGCCCAAGTTCGCACCGTCGTCACGAGCCGCAATCATCGGAGCCGGTCCCGCCGGATTGATGGCGGCCGAAGCGTTGACGTGCGGCGGCGCGCAGGTGACCGTCTACGATCGCATGCCGTCGGCCGGACGCAAGCTGCTGATGGCCGGGCGCGGCGGGCTCAACCTAACGCATAGCGAAGCATCGGAGCCGTTTCTCGCCCGCTATGGCGACGCCGCGCCCGCGTTGCGCGATGCCATCGCGGCATTTCCGCCGCAGGCGCTATGCGCATGGGCCGAGGAACTGGGCCAGCCGACATTCGTCGGCTCCAGCGGACGGGTGTTTCCACGCGCGATGAAATCCTCGCCGCTGCTGCGCGCCTGGCTGCGGCGGCTCGACGCGGCCGGCGTCCGTTTTGCATTCCGCCATCGCTGGAGCGGATGGGACGGCGCGCGTCTGACCTTCGAGACGCCGGACGGCGCAATCGCTATCGAATCCGACGCAACCGTGCTGGCGCTCGGCGGCGCGAGCTGGCCGCGCCTCGGCTCCGACGGCGCGTGGGTTCTGCCGCTGATGCAGGCCGGCATCACGGTCGCGCCGCTCAAGCCGGCGAACAGCGGTTTCCTGGCGAGCTGGTCGCGCCACTTTGTAAAATTCGCCGGCGCGCCGCTCAAGCGCATCGCGCTCAACTTCGGCGAACAATACGTGCGCGGCGAAGCGATCATCACGGTCGCGGGCCTCGAGGGCGGAGCGATCTACGCGCTTTCAGGCCCGCTGCGCGACGCGATCGAGACGTCAGGTGAAGCCGTTGTGTCGATCGCGCTGCGCCCCGACGTGGCGGCCGACGAGCTTGAGCGCCGCCTGTCGGCGCCACGGGCCAAGCAATCGCTCTCGACCTTCCTGCGCAAGGCGCTCAGCCTCTCGCCCGCCGAAATCGGCTTGCTGCAGGAGGCCGCGCACGCATCCGGCCAAGGCCTGTCCATGCTCACGCCCGCCGAACTTGCCGGCCGCGTCAACGCCATTCCCATTCGCCTCACCGGTATCGCTCCGATCGCGCGCGCGATCTCGACTGCGGGGGGGATCGCGTTCGATGAGCTCGATGCGCGTTTCATGCTGCGCCGGCGCAAAGGCGTGTTCGTCGCGGGCGAGATGCTGAACTGGGACGCGCCGACCGGCGGCTATCTGCTGCAGGCCTCGTTCGCGACCGGCGCGGCGGCGGGGCGCGGTGCGCTTGCATGGCTGCAAGACAGTGCGCCCGCTTGACCAGCGCCGCGGCGGCCTCCATTCATGATCGCCTATCGGGAGGACATGATGGCACTCGTTGAGAACACCACCAAGAACAAGTTGCAGAAGAACGAGCTCGCGCTCGGCTTCGGCGTGCATCACTTGCGCACCAGCGCGACCGCGATGCTGGCGGCGGCGACCGGCCACGACTGGCTGTTCATCGACATGGAGCACGGCGCGATCTCGCCGCACGAGGCAACGCAGATCTGCCTCGCCGCGCTGCCGACCGGCATCACGCCGATCGTGCGCATCTGCGCCGACGCGCTCGACGAGGGCACGCGCTGCCTCGACAATGGCGCGCTTGGCGTCATCGTGCCGCATGTCGATACGGCCGCGCGCGCCAAGGAGCTTGCCAAGGCCTTCCGCTATCCGCCGATCGGCCATCGCTCATGGGGCGGCCCGCCGGCCGCATTCGGTTTTGCCCCGCCGTCCAACGCGCAGGCGCAGGCTGCGCTCAACAAGACCGTGCTGGTGGTGGCGATGATCGAGAGCCCGGAGGCCGTCGGCAACGCGAAGGACATCGCCGCGGTCGAGGGGATCGACGCGCTGCTGATCGGCACCTCGGACCTCACCGCCGAGATGGGCATTTCCGGGCAGTACGATCATGCGCGCGTGCGCGAGGCCTATCAGATCGTCGGCGATGCCTGCCGGGCGAACGGCAAGGCGCTCGGCATGGGTGGCGTCTACGACAAGGACAATGCCAGCCACTACATCAAGGGCGGCGCCCGCCTGGTGCTGTCGGGCTCGGACCACAACTATATCCTGGCCGGCGCCAAGGCGCGCTCGGAGGTGTTGCGCGCGGCGGTGTGAGGCGCGCCCGCGTCCCTGGGATTGCGTAGATCCGCTGATTTACTTCCGCGTGAAGGCGTCGATACTGGGTGTCACGTTATCGCGTCGCAGCCGGACGGAGGCAAGTCGTGGCGATCAGGCAGGCAGCTGCGGCCATAGCGGTGTTCGCTCTGCTGGCCGGCCGCAATGCCGCCGTGGGCGGCGAGTTCACCGTCGAAATCGGCGGCGCCGAGGGAGCCACCTTCGGGGGAACCTGCCTGCTGATAACCGCGGGCAAGAGCGCCAATCACGACACCTCCGGGACGGCTCCGCTCACGTTTGAGTTCGCCGGCGACCTGATATCCTGCGCGATTCAGAAAAAGGCCGGGCCCGGTCAGCTTCGCATCGTGATCAAGAACACCGGCGGGCACATCGTCGGTCAGAGTTCCGACGTGCAGCCGTTCGGCGTCGTCATCGCGGCCGGGCGGTAGCCGTTTCGCGCTTCGCGAGCGCCCGGATATTTTGCGGGCGTCGGCGTGGGGACCGGCCTTTGGAACTTGCCGGAACAATTCGCGCGCCTCCGCCTTCTGTCTCGCAAGCGGAGGCAAGACGCCATGGCGGATACTGTCTGGTGGAAACGCGGGGTCATCTACCAAGTCTATCCGCGCTCATTCCAGGACACGAACGGCGACGGCGTTGGCGATCTTGCGGGTATTCGCGCGCGGCTCGACTACCTGACCTGGCTCGGCGTCGATGCGCTGTGGATTTCGCCGATCTATCCCTCACCGATGGCCGACTTCGGCTATGACGTACAGGATTACTGCGACGTCGATCCGCTGTTCGGCTCGCTCGGCGATTTCGACCGGCTGGTCGCCGCGGCTCACGCGCGCGGGCTGAAGGTCATTCTCGATTTCGTCCCGAACCACACATCCGATCGTCATCCGTGGTTCGCCGAAAGCCGCTCATCGCGCCGGAATCTCAAGCGCGACTGGTACGTTTGGCGCGACGGCAAGGCGGATGGCGCTCCGCCGAACAACTGGGTGTCGCAGTTCGGCGGCCCGTCCTGGACGCTGGATGAAGCGACCGGGCAGTATTATCTGCACAGCTTCCTGCGCGAACAGCCTGACCTCAACTGGCGCAACGCGCAAGTCCGCGCCGCGATGAATGACGTGCTGCGGTTCTGGCTCGATCGCGGCGTCGATGGCTTTCGCGTCGACGTGATCTGGCTGCTGATCAAGGACGCGGCGTTGCGCGACAATCCGGAAAACCCCGGTTACCAGCCGACGCAGGCTGCCATCAATCGGTATCTGCAACTCCATAACGCCGACCAGGCGGAAATCCATGATGTGGTTGCCGAGATGCGCGCGGTGCTCGACCGCTATGACGAGCGCGTGCTGATCGGCGAGATCTACCTTCCGGTCGAACGGCTGGTCGCCTACTACGGCAGGGATTTGAGCGGCGCGCATCTGCCGTTCAATTTCCAGCTCGTTCATGCGGCCTGGACCGCGGCTGAAATCGCGCGGCTGGTGACCGAATATGAAGCTGCATTGCCGCCGGGCGGATGGCCGAACTGGGTGCTTGGCAATCACGACCAACCGCGGATCGCGGCCCGCGTCGGGACCGCGCAGGCGCGCGTTGCCGCGATGCTGCTGCTGACGCTGCGCGGCACGCCCACTCTGTACTACGGCGACGAGATCGGCATTGCGCGGGTGCCGATCGCGCCCGAAGCGATGCAGGATCCGTGGGAGAAGAACGAGCCGGGGCTAGGCCTGAGCCGTGATCCTTCGCGCACGCCGTTCCAATGGGACAGCTCGCCGAACGCAGGTTTCACCGATGGCCGCCCGTGGCTGCCGCTCGATCCGGAATTTGCCATCCATAATGTGCAGGCCCTGCGCGACGACCCGATCTCCATCCTCAACCTCCACCGCCGGCTGATCGCGTTGCGGCGGCGGCATCCGGCTTTGAGCATCGGCACGTTTCGGCTCATGGACGTGCAGGGCGATG
>JBBWZU010000621.1:0-4668 GCA_039649225.1 Hyphomicrobiales bacterium
TCGTTCACGACTTGCGCCAAACGCCGCCTCCCTCGCGTCTCGCCGATTGCTGCGTCTATCGCTCCAGTACCGGCACTGGCTCCGGTCCTTTGGCGTTGCGCGTAACTTTCGGATCCTGGCTGACCTCGACGCTGTGTTCGTCCTTCAGCGCGATCTCGATCGTGTCGCCCGGCAGCAAGGGCGTATCTTCGGCCGCGTCGATCCTTTCGCGCGTGCTCCGGCCTGGGCGGAAGACCTGAATGACCGGCTTTGCCCCCGGGCCGCGGACGAGCCGGGATTTCAGCAGGCTCGTGTGCATCAGCTTTTCGCCATTGGCGCTCAGCTGAACTTGCAGATCATTGGCTCTGACGTTCGCGGCTTGCAGATCCTTGAGAAGAGCCGAACGTCTTTCGCTTTCAACGCGTTCGAGCGTTCGCACCGCCTCCGCTTGCCCGAGCTCGGCCTGCTCGAGTTGCGCGCGCGCCTGATAGACGCGCGACGAAGAGGTGACCTGATTGCGCTTGATGTCCATCATGCGCAGGAGCGGAAGCGAGTTGCGGACATCGACCTTGAGCAGTTCCGAATAGCCTTTCTTGTCGTCCTGCAGGCCCTGCTCCTCGTTGTCGATCGAGGCGGCGAGGGTCCGGGTACGCTGCTCGCCCATCTGGACGAGACTCTTCAGGTATTGCTGTTCCTTGGAGAAGCTCGCCAGGTGGCGCTGCAGGATCTTGGACTCGGTGTCGAATATCTCCGCCAGAAAGGGTATGCCGAGTGGAATGTCACTGAGCGCGCTCCGATCCAGGTTCTGATTGCCATCGAGCTCCGCCCGTATCCGGGCAACCTCGATTCGAACCTTGGCCATCTCGGTCCACAGGCTGTCCTGACGGCCCTTCAGGTCGGCCGACTCGGTGAAGGGGTTGACCAGGCGGTACCGCATGATGTCGAAGCCGCCGGCGAGAGCGATCGCCTGGCGCACTGTCAATCCGGGCCGGAACGCCAGCTCGCCGGGTTTGGCGACATCGCCCATGACGTAAACCGGCCGGTACTCGGCGATCGCGACGTTCACGTCCTCTGCGGCGATGACGATCAGAGAGTCGCGGCCGTCTGGGAATCTCTGCCGTAGCGGCCTTGCGGTAACCAGCCTTCTGATGGCCGATTGCGCTTCCGCAATCGTCATGCCGGCGATCCTGACCCGCCCCGCCGGCGGCAACGACACTTCGTCGTTGAGCTCGATCATGGCCCGCTGCCGCAATTCGGCGAAGCCGTAGATCGATATCTCCAGAACGTCACCGGCGTTGAGCCGATATTCGACGCGCGCACCACTTGAGCCGTCGGAGCTGGGCGGCGTCGTGGGCCGTGATTGGGCGAGGGCATCCGCGGACGCCATGACGGCAAGGGCGAATGTCAGCCGTACCGCATGGGTCCGGAATTGATGCGCTGACGCGCGTCGAGGAGTCGGCGTCTTGTATCCGACCTGGCCCATGATACCTCCGACTCTGGCGCTCGGGCCGGCTGACGCATGACGACAGCCTCATTGCCGGCTAGAGCAAGTCCAAGAAGAGAGGTCAGCCTATGGCCGGGGCGGATCGTGAAGTTGATAACCGTCAACTCCGGGCCTTTCCGGCAACGCGAATCTGTCGGAGACGGCACGCGGCGATCGCTGACGGCGGTTTCGGAGGATAAGGACGACGGCCAGGAACATCATGATCAGCGGAAACGAAACCGGCCCGCTGATCACCGGCTCGGTCAATCCGTAGATCAGGAAGAACACCAACAACGAGAATTCGCGCGTGGCTTTGGCTCTCCACGCCACCCCGATCGTAATGACGATGCCGCATGCGAACAGGCCAAGGCCTATGAGCCCGCCCGAGAACAGCTGCTCGAGATAGAGATTGTGGGCGTGAGCCGCCGCGCGAAACAGATCGGGATGCGTTGGAAGGATGTACAACGCCGCGCCGAAGCCGCGGCCCATCAAGGGCGTCTGCGACCAAAGCTCGATGACGACGGGCCAGATCCGGGTTCTCCCGGTCGCGCTCATCACCTCGTCCCAGCTTCCGCTGCGCGATATCAGGGCAAGGAGCTGATTGGCAAACAGAAACACCAAGGCCACGCCGAACAGCGTTATTGCCGAGAGAAGAAGCGACCTGCGCGCGATGCTTCTATTCAGCAGAAAGAGCGTGGCGGAAGACACCGCGAGCGCGAACATCGCCATTCTGTTGTTGCTCAAGACCAGGCATGCGAGCGCGGACAGCGCGGCGATCGCCGCGAGGGCGCGAGAATGCCCCGGTTCGCGTGCATAGAATGCGACGACGAGAAACAGGCCCGATGCGGCCGACATTCCTGCGCTGTTGGAAGAGCCGAACAGACCCTGCAGGCGCCAGGTTTCGACGAAGTCGCCTCCAACCCAATCGCTCATGCGTCCGAGCGACGGGATCGCGAAATAGACAGCGAGAGAGCCCAGCCACAGGAATGCTCCGGTCGCCACAATGATGCCGATGGCGGACTTGCGGCCGAATTGAACGCACAGGTAACAGACAAACAGAAATGCGCCGAGCAGCGAGGCGGTCGAAACCAAAGCGGGCAGCGGGTTGATCGTGTAGCTGCACGTGACTATCGTGTAGATGAAGAACGAAAGCCAGCACAGCATTCCATAGCTGTGGATGCCGTCGAATATTTTACCGATGAACAGGATGCTCGACGCAAACAAGGCACCGATGGCGCACAGTTTCAGCGCGACTTGAAAATCGATATCCTTGTCCGAATAAGCGCGGTTTCGAAAGCTGGCGGCCAGAACAAAGACAACAATGACGGCAAGCAGCGCGCCATAGATCCTGTCACCTGTCATGCCGCGCAAGATCGCGAAGAGCACAAAGGGTATCGCCGGCACCGCGAGCGTGACGGACAATGCCAGTGGGTCGGCGATCGCGACGATGGAATTGATCAGCACAAATGAAACGATCAATGCGACAAGCCAATAGACCTTGTCGTGCGGCGGTCTCTCGATCGATCGCGCTGTCGTCATCTCACTAGGACGTGTTCCGGTCACATCGAGCCGTAGGGCGGGCAAAGCCGCCTGCTCGCCATTTCGATGTTGCTCAGGTGCTGCGCGGCGTGCCCGCCGTCAGCTCTCCTCGGCGGGCAACGGCGCATCGTTCAGTGCGTTTCGTCAGCATACTCGTGTCCGCCTTTTGCCCGCCCTACGCTTCTGACTCGCCTAGGCAACGACCTCCGCCGGACGCGACACTAGGCGGCCACCTCCGCGGTGCGCGCACGGTCGGCGCGCGCAGCTCCGAAGAAATGCATGTTCTGTTCAGCGCGGAACGCGTCGGCGAGGCGTCCCTCGGGCAGCTTCACGTCGGAATAGCTGATGACCTGATCGCGCGCGATCGCGCGTTTCAACGTGCATCCTTCCACCAGGCCTTCCGGCAGATAGTTACGTTCCCGCATTTCGCCGGAATTGCAGGCTTCGCCGTAAGTCATGTATTCGCCCGGGCAATCAAGCACCTCGCCGGCGCGAAGATCGCGCTTGGCGACCGCGCAGACCTCGACGACAGGAGGCCCAAGCGGCTCCGCGAGCGAATCGCCGAACAACGCAACCCGCGCCACGGCGGACGGGACTTCGAAATGCACCAGGTGATAGGGGATAAAGAAGCTGTAAAGCGGACCGGGGCCCATCTTGTAGAGATTGAGATAGTGCTGTTGCTTGGGATCGGAATGCTCGGCCAGGCAGTAGACCTTGGTCAGCGGCGTTCCGACCACATAGTCGACCACGCCGCCCAATTCGCGCAACTCGTCCAGGTCGTAGAGCTTGCCGATCTCCATGATGTCGCCCTTGTACTCAAGACCGCGCGACATTCCCCTCGATTTCACTTTGAATCCGGTGGCGTTGGCGACGATCGACTGTTCGAAGCTGATCTTCGAGCCGTCGGCGAATGACGTGACCATCGATGGTGTCTGGCCCCACTTCTCGGCGAATCCAGCCTGTGTCGTCGGCGTGCGATAGGGGTCTTGCAGGCCTTTGATGTTGCCCATGACACGGGGCGTCAGGCCAAGGCCTTTGACCCAGCGATACAGGTTCATCTGGACCCCGGGCTCATCACCATCGCATGCGGACAGGATCACGCCGTAACGTTTGGCGTAGACCTGGAGGATCGGACCCAGTGTTGCGTCGAGCTCGGCGTTCATCAGCACGACATGCTTGCCGTGGCGCATGGCATCGAGCGTCACATGCAGCCCGAAATCCACATGCCCGGTCACCTCGACGACCACGTCGATGTGGGGGCTCCTGCAGATCAGGCTTGGATCGTCGGTTGCGATCGGACGGCCGGTGCTGGCGGCCAGTTCGAAACTGGCGGCGCTGTCGGCCATGACGGCGTCTTGCCCGGCGTATTCGAAGACCTTGCTCGCCCGATCGGGGTGCCGGTTCGAGATCGCCACCAGGCGCATTCCTGCCGTCGCGTTGACGATCATGTTGGCAAGGCCCTGCACCATGAAGCCGGCGCCGACGAGACCGACACGCACGGGCGTGCCCGCCGCCTCCCTTGCCTTCAAGGCTGAATCGTCGAGGATCATCAGGCCTCCACCATCTCGAGAATTTGCATGCGGCGTCGGACGTCGTCTCTGACCTCACCGAGCAACGGCCACTGCGCGTCTTTTTCCGACATGACGCTGACCGGCAGCGGCCAATCC
>JBBWZU010000625.1:0-22512 GCA_039649225.1 Hyphomicrobiales bacterium
GTGCGCACCATCGCGATGGACACCACCGAGGGCCTGGTGCGCGGCCAGGAAGTCAGCGACACCGGCACCCCGATTCGCGTGCCCGGCGGCGCCGGCCCGCTCGGCCGCATCATGAACGTGATCGGCGAGCCGATCGACGAAGCTGGCCCAGTGAAATCCGAAGGCCTGCGGCCGATCCATGCCGAAGCGCCGCTCTATACCGACCAGTCGACGGAAGCCGAAATTCTCGTCACCGGCATCAAGGTCGTCGACCTCTTGGCGCCCTACGCCAAGGGCGGCAAGATCGGCCTGTTTGGCGGCGCCGGCGTCGGCAAGACCGTGCTGATTCAGGAACTGATCAACAACGTCGCCAAGGCCCATGGCGGCTATTCGGTGTTCGCCGGCGTCGGCGAGCGCACCCGCGAAGGCAACGACCTCTATCACGAGTTCATCGAATCCAAGGTCAACGCCGATCCGCACAATCCCGATCCGAACGTCAACTCGAATTGCGCGCTGGTGTTCGGCCTGATGAACGAGCCGCCGGGCGCGCGCGCCCGCGTCGGCCTCACCGGCCTCACCGTCGCCGAGCATTTCCGCGATCAGGGCCAGGACGTGTTGTTCTTCGTCGACAACATCTTCCGCTTCACGCAAGCCGGCTCCGAAGTGTCGGCGCTCCTCGGCCGTATTCCCTCCGCGGTGGGCTATCAGCCGACGCTTGCGACCGACATGGGCGCGCTGCAGGAGCGCATCACCACGACCACCAAGGGCTCGATCACTTCGGTGCAGGCGATTTACGTCCCGGCCGACGACTTGACCGATCCGGCGCCCGCGACCTCGTTCGCGCACTTGGATGCGACGACCGTGCTGTCGCGCGACATCGCCGCGAAGGGCATTTATCCGGCCGTCGACCCGCTCGACTCGACCTCGCGCATGCTTTCGCCGCTGGTCGTGGGCGAAGAGCACTACGCTGTTGCGCGCTCGGTGCAGCAGGTGCTGCAGCGCTACAAGGCGCTGCAGGACATCATCGCCATTCTGGGCATGGACGAGCTCTCCGAAGAGGACAAGATCGCCGTGTCACGCGCGCGCAAGATCGAGCGCTTCCTGTCGCAGCCGTTCTTCGTCGCCGAGGTGTTCACCGGTTCGCCGGGCAAGCTCGTCGACCTTGCCGACACCATCAAGGGCTTCAAGGGTCTGGTGGAGGGCAAGTACGATCATCTCCCCGAGGCTGCCTTCTACATGGTCGGCAACATCGAAGAGGCGGTTCAGAAGGGCAAGAAGCTGGCGGCGGAAGCGGCCTAAGTTGGCGAATAGCGAATAGGGAGTAGCGAATAGAGGTCAGGCAGCGAGCAGCGTTCTATTCGCTATTCGCTACTCACCATTCGCTAAAGACAGATGGCTACATTCCACTTCGATCTCGTCTCGCCGGAAAAACTGCTGTTCTCGGGCGAAGTCGATCAGGTCGACGCGCCGGGCGCAGAGGGTGATTTCGGCGTGCTGGCCGGCCATGCGGCGCTCGTCTCCGCGCTGCGGCCGGGCGTCATGACGGTCACCGTGAACGGTCAGGCGCAACGCATGATCATCCTCGGCGGCTTTGCGGAAGTCGGACCGGACGGAAAACTGACCGTGCTCGCGGACCTCGCCGACTCGGTCGAGGACTTCGATCGTGCGGTTCTGGCGGCGCGCATCACCGCGCAGGAAGCCAAGATCAAGGAATTGGAGACCGGGTCGGAACTCGATAAGGCGATCCAGCGGCTCGATCATTTCAAAGAGATCGACCAGCACCTGGAAGGCACGGCGTTGCATTGAGCACGGTCCCGAAGAGTGGGAACCGATCTTCGAACAAGATCGTGCTCAATCAGACAGAAAGGTTCCGGCATCGGCAGAATTGATCGGGACGCGCCGCGCTGGCGAGATCACGTCGCTGTGCTGAAGCGCGAAAATTCCTTCGCCACCTGCTCGTAGACGTCGCGCCTGAACGGCACCACGAGATTGGGTACGCGGCGCAGCCGCTCCCAGCGCCAGGCATCGAACTCCGGCACCTGGTCGTTGCGCGTGTCGGCGACGATGATTTCGCTCTCGTTTCCCAGGAAACGATACGCGAACCATTTCTGCCGCTGTCCGCGGAATTTCGCCAAGCGATGATCCGGCGGCCCGACATAGGCCGGGAAATCATAGGTGAGCCATTCCGGCATCTCGCCGAGATACGCGATGCTGGTGACGCCGGTTTCCTCGTAGAGCTCGCGCTCGGCTGCCAGACGCGGGTCTTCGTCCGGGTCGATGCCGCCCTGCGGCATCTGCCAGTCGAGACCCGGCATCACGATCTCCGGACCGTCGTCCTTGAAGCGGTGCGCGATCAGCACGCGGCCTTCCGCGTTGAACAGCGTGATGCCGACATTCGGGCGATAGGGTTTTTCGATCACCACTCACTCCACCGCGCCATCATCGCTGCACCAGATGAGCGAACGCATCCACCACGCGGGTGTAGACCGCGTGCTTGAACGGGATCACCAGGTCGGGAAGGTTGCGCATCGGCTCCCAGCGCCATTCGATGAATTCAGGTTTGTGGCCGCCGGCGGGCTCGAGAATGTTGATCTCGCTGTCGTCGCCGGTGAAGCGCAGCGCATACCATTTCTGTGTCTGTCCGCGATAGCGCCCCTTCCAGGCTTGCTGTGCGACCTCGGGCGGCAGATCGTAAGGCAGCCATTCGGGCACCTCGGCAAGCTTCTGCACCGATTTGATGCTGGTCTCCTCATAGAGCTCGCGCAGCGCGGCCGGCCAGGGGTCTTCGCCATCGTCGATGCCGCCTTGCGGCATCTGCCACACATGCGTGAGGTCGACATGTTCCGGCCCTTCGGTGCGCCGGCCAACGAAGACCAGCCCGTCGCGGTTGAGCACCATGGTACCGACGCAGGGGCGATAGGGCAGCGATTCGTGCGGAGACATTTGCGGCCGGCGAGTAGTGAGGGGCGAATGGTGAATAGCGAATAGCGAATAGGGTTAGTGCATCTGGCCACTATTCGCTACTCGCTATTCGCTACTCGCTACTCGCTTCTTGCTATTCGCCTCTTCTCACGTCGCCGTCTTCGGCCGGACCGCGACCGAGGTCAGCGGCACCAGGACGATGCCGCGATCCTCGGCGCCGCGCGCCCACAGCGCAATGCGATCGATCGTGATCGGCAGCGCGCTTGCGCTCGCGACCGCAACGCCACGGCTGCGTGCGGTCGCCTCCAGCCGGGCGAGCGCATTGTCGATGTCGGCCTGTGTCGGTACGGCATCGAGCACGGCGTCCGCCTTGGCGAAAGCCGCATTGTTCGCGCCGGAGATCTGGCCCGCCACGCTGCGCGGCGAAGTGCCATCATCGAAATAGATCAGGCCGCGTTTGCCGATCTCGTTCATCACCGGTCCGAACGCCGTCTCGGTTGCGGTGAAGCGGCCGCCCATCAGGCTGGTGACGCCGACATAGCCCTGAAAGCGGCTGAGGAACCACATCAGGCGGTCGAGATTGTTTTCGGCCGGCATCGCGGCGAGCAGCGTCTGCGGTCCGGGATCGCTGTCGGGATAGTCGAACGGCTCCATGCCGACCTGCGCCAGCACTTCGTGCCCTTCGGAGCGGGCGCGGTTGATCCAGCGCTCGATATCCGTGCCGTAAGGCGTAAACGCAAATGTCACCGGCGGCGGCAGCTTCGCGAGCGCCTCCGAGGTGGTGTTGGAACTCATGCCGAGCCCCTCGATCACGATTGCGACGCGCGGCGCGTTGGCTCTACTCGCCTGCGGCTTCACGGGACGCGCATAGATGTCGGAGGGACGCGCGCCGTCGGGCGCGATCTTCGGGACCGAGCCGTGACGCGTGGTTTCAAGCAGGCGCGGGTCGATGGCGGTCGCCGGCGTGCTGATGGTCTTGGCGTTGAACTTGGTTCCAAGGTTCACGCCGGGCTGGGCCACGGTCACTTCCTGGCGCTTGCCGGTGGAGCCGTCGATGATGGTAATCGTCTCGGCGCCGGGCGGCAGCGCGCGATCGCCGCCGGCAGCCGCGGAGGCAGCCGGCGCGGCGACGTCGGGCTTTTGCGCTTCGGCCGCATCGGCCGACTTGGGTGCCGGGAACGCGCTGATGATCACCATCGGCTCGCCGCCGAACGGCTCATCGACAAACAGAATCCAGCCCGCCAGCACCGCGACGCAGAGGCCGAGCGCGCTCGCGACCACGCGCGAGATCAGCCCGGCCGGCAGCACGAAGCGCTTCTTCTTTTTTTTCTTCTGCGTCACCCCGAGCGGAGTGTTCAGGTCGTCAGTCGACACGGCTTTCTCCGTCGCGGCCCCGCAAACCGCGGCGCGCGCAAAGATCAGCCTAGCCGGGAGGCGTTAACCGAGCGTTTACCGTAACGCGTCAGCGCGAACGAAAACGGGGCGGCTCACAAGCCGCCCCGTTCGCGATCTCAACAGCCTGGCGTCGATCAGTTCGGCGCCTGCGCGGCCTTGGTGTTGGGCGGGAAGGCCGGATTGGTCTTCGTGCCGCGAAGGAGCTCGAGCGCCATGTTGAGCGCCTTGTCGTCCTTTGGATCCTGCGGCATGTAGGACTGCGAGCCGGTCTGCTCTTCGCCTTCCTGAACCTTCAGGTGGCCGCGCAGCGAGGCCTCGCCCTTGGTGTCGGAGCGCGACTTCTGGTCGTCCGGCACGTCCTGCAGAACCTCGATCTCCGGCACGATGCCCTTGGCCTGGATCGATTTGCCCGACGGCGTGTAGTAGCGCGCCGTGGTCAGCCGCAGCGCGCCGTTGTTGTTGCCGAGCGGGATGATGGTCTGCACCGATCCCTTGCCGAACGAGCGCGTGCCGAGAATGGTCGCGCGCTTATGATCCTGCAGGGCGCCGGCGACGATTTCGGAGGCCGAGGCCGAGCCGCCGTTGATCAGCACGATCACGGGCTTGCCCTTCGTCAGGTCACCTGCACGCGCCGAGTAGCGCTGCGTTTCCTCGGCGTTGCGTCCGCGGGTCGAGACGATCTCGCCGCGCTCGAGGAAGGCGTCCGACACCGAGATCGCCTGATCCAGGAGACCGCCCGGATTGTTGCGCAGGTCGAGGATGTAGCCCTTGAGCTTGTCATTGGAAATCTGTGCCGTGATGTCGGTGATCGCCTTCTTCAGTCCTTCCGAGGTCTGCTCGTTGAACTGGCTGAGCCGGATGAACCCGACATCGTCGCCCTCGAGGCGCATGCGCACCGAACGCACGCGGATGATGTCGCGCATGATCGAGACTTCGATCGGCTTGTCCTGGCCCTTGCGCATGATCGTAAGCTTGATCTTGGTGTTCACCGGGCCGCGCATCTTCTCGACCGCCTGGTTCAGGGTGAGGCCCTGCACCTGATCGTCGTCGAGCTTGACGATGATATCGTTCGCCATCACGCCGGCCTTGGCGGCGGGGGTCTCGTCGATCGGCGAGACGACCTTGACGAGGCCGTCTTCCATCGTGACCTCGATGCCGAGCCCGCCGAACTCGCCGCGGGTCTGGATCTGCATGTCGCGGAAGCTTTTCGGATCCATGTAGCTCGAATGCGGGTCGAGCCCGTTGAGCATGCCGTTGATCGCCTGCTCGACCAGCTTGGAATCGTCCGGCTTCTCCACATAGTCGGCGCGCACGCGCTCGAAGACGTCACCGAACAGATTGAGCTGCCGATAGGTGTCGGCGGCCGCGGCCTTTGCGCTGGAGCCGATCAACCTCAGCTGCGGCTGAGTCGCCACGAGGGTCACCGCCACGCCGGCTGCTGCGCCCAGGAGGATCAGTGAAGTCTTGCGTATCATCCGCGAACCTTCTCGCTGTCTTTAATTGCCCACCACGGGCTGGGATCGACGGGAGCTCCGTCCTTGCGAAACTCAATGTACAGAACCGGTTGACGCGTCCCGGTCGCCACGGCCGCGGCCGATTGCGGCCCGCCCCCCATCACCGCCACGGGCTCCCCGGTCAGCACGAACTGACCCAGGTCGACCGAAATCCGCTCCATTCCCGCTAGCAGGATATGATATCCGCCGCCAGCGTTCAGGATCAAGAGTTGTCCGTAGGACCGGAACGGTCCCGCATAGACGACCCAGCCGTCGGCCGGCGCCGTCACCTGGGCACCGGCCCGGCTGGAGACCGAGATGCCTTTTTCGGTTCCGCCGAGGCCGTCCGGCGTGCCGAACTCGCGAACCTTGATCCCATGCAGCGGCAGCGATATCCGCCCCTTGGCGGACGCGAAGGACATGGCCGGCGAAAGGCGTCCCGGATCGCTCAGCGCCGCGAAGCTGCTCTTGGGGTCGACCGCGGGCTTGGCGGTATCGGCTTGCGCGGCGGCCGCCGCCCGCGCCGAGGCCGCAATCCCCAGCTCGATCTTGGCGATCAGGTCTTTCAAATTGTCGGCTTGGCGCGCCAGTTGCACGGCGCGGCCGCGCTCGGCATCGAGCGCCTTTTCGGTCTCGGTCTGCCGCCGCTGACGCTCCTGCACGAGCACGGTCATTCGTGTTGTTTCCTGCGAAAGTGCGGCGAGATCACGACCGAGGGTGTCACGTTCAGTCGCTATTTCGGTCCGTACTCGTACTAACTCGGACAGGTCGGCGATCAGGGTGTCGATCTCGGCCTTCATGTCCGGCAGTACGGCACCAAGCAAAATCGCGGTGCGCACCGATTGCAGCGCGTCTTCCGGCGAAACCATCAGGGCCGGGGGTGGACGGTGCCCCAGTCTTTGCAGAGCAGCCAATACTTCGGCAATGACGGCTTTGCGGCTCGCGAGCGAGCGGCGGATGGTGCCGTCATTGCCTTCGAGCGATTTCAAGCGCGCCTCGGCGGCGGCAATACGTTCCTCGGCAGTGCGGGTCTTGGCAGCCGAATCGATCAGTAGCGCGTTCAGCTTGCGCCGGTCTTCCCCGATCGACTCAAGTTCCGCCTTGAGCTTGGCGGCGACCTCGTCGGCACGCTTCTGTTCGGCGCGGAGTTTATCGAGTTCCTCCTGCCGCGCGCCCTTCTGCGCCTCGGGCGCGACCGTGACCTGCGCGAGCGAGACCGTATCAAGGCCAAGCAGCATCAGACCGGCGCCGATCACGCCGAACAGCCGGCGGCGCGGTGCTGTTTTCAGTCCTGCGGAAATAGGGACCATCGCGGCGAAATACGCACCAAGTTCGTTGAGGAACCATTAACCTTTCGGATCGCGGCACAATTGCGGACCCCCGCGCTCCGGGCCGGATTTGGTCACAACTGCGTGACCGGTACCATGGCACGGCTGCGCGTCAGTACCAAAACGGCCGCGTTCGGGTGCCAAATTTGATCCACCGTCCATTGACCCTAGGGAATATGCCGCGCAAGTTCAATCGCTTCGGCTCGTTCGGTTTGGAGAAGATCATGCGCCAATCATCGCTCGTCACCGCCGCCGCATTGCTCACAGCCGGCATGGCGTTGGGTCCGTCCCCGGTTTCCGGCCAAGGGGCGGATCAGCAACTCGGCAATGTCCATTTTGCAACCACGTGCAACGAAACCGCGCAGCGGCGCTTCGACCGCGCGATGCGCTATCAGCATTCATTCTGGTACAGCGCGGCGCGCGAGATCTTCGAGGAAGCCGCCAAGGCTGACGCGGCCTGCGGCATCGCCTACTGGGGCATCGCGCTGTCGCTGCTTTCCAATCCGCACGGACCCATTCCGGCGCCGGACCTCCCGGCCGGTCTTGCGGCGATTCAGAAAGCGAAGTCGGTCGGTGCCAACAGTGAGCGCGAACGCGATTACATCGATGCGCTGACGCTGATGTATGCCGACTACGAGAAGCTCACCCACACGCAACGCATCCGCAGCTACCTCGGCGCGATGGAGAAGCTCGCGTCGAAGTATCCGGACGACGACGAGGCGCAGATTTTCTACGCCATCACGCTGAACACATCGGCGTCGCCGGCGGACAAGACCTACGCGCAGCAGCTCAAGGGCGCGGCGATTCTGGAGCCGATCTGGACACGCCAGCCGCAGCATCCCGGCATCGCGCATTACCTGATCCATCTCTACGATTATCCGGCGATCGCCGACAAAGGCCTGATTGCGGCCAGGCGCTATGCGCAGATTGCGCCTGCGGCACCGCACGCGCAGCACATGCCCTCGCATATCTTCACGCGCGTCGGATCCTGGCAGGATTCGATCGCCTCCAATGCGGCCTCGGTGAAAGCCGCAGTGCCGGCGAAGGAGTTCACCGAGCAATTTCACGGCCGCGACTACATGGTCTACGCGTATCTGCAACTCGCCCGCGACAGCGAGGCACGCAGCGTCGTCGACGACATCATCGCGGCGCCGCCGCCCGCTCCGGCGGCGCGCGCGGCTTTTTTCGCGCTCGCTTCCTCGCCGGCGCGTTACGCGATCGAGCGCCAGGACTGGGGCGCCGCCGCGGAGCTCAAGGTCACGCCGAGCGCATTCGGCGAGGCAATGGCACAGACCCATTTCGCTCGCGCGCTCGGTGCTGCCCGCTCCGGAAAGATCGATGCTGCCAAAGCCGACATCGCCAAGCTCGCCGCGCTGCGCGACCGGCTGCGCGAGGAGAAGAATGCCTATTGGGCCGAGCAGGTCGACATTCAGTGGCAAGTCGGCAGTGCATGGCTGCTCAACGCCGAGGGCAAGAGCGATGAAGCGCTCAGGATGATGAGCGCGGCATCCGATACCGAGGACAAGACCGAGAAGTCGCCGGTGACACCGGGGCCGCTCGCCCCGGTGCGTGAACTCTACGGCCAGATGCTACTGCAGAATGGCAAGGCACAGGAGGCACTGGCGGCGTTCGAGGCCACCAAGGCCAAGGAGCCGAATCGCTATCTCGGTTACGCCGGCGCCGCCGAGGCGGCCGACAAGGCCGGCGACAAGGCGAAGGCGCGGGACAACTACCAGAAGCTATTGGCGCTTGTGGCCGGCGCGGCGGTCGAGCGCCCGGAACTCGCGGCCGCGAAAAAATATCTCGCCAGCAACTAGCCGCCGGTCCACGCTGCAATCATGAGAACAAGGGCCGCCATCGCGATCGGTCTTGCTTTTGTGCTGCTCGGCGCCGCCGCTGCGCTCGCGCTGCTCGGCCAGGGTTCAGCACCGGACAGTGCCGCGGTGAAAACCGCAAAGCCGGTCTGGACCGAAACGCAATGGCCCTTCCCGATGGACGAGTGGGGACAGGGCAAAGCCTTCACCTGCAAGGCGGCCGACTGCGGCGTCGAGGCCAATCTTTATATCCGCGCCAAGATCGGCTTCTGCAATTGCACCACCGGCGTGTCCGACGACGAAGAGCTCGATCGCCTGACCGACTTCCGCCTGATGGGTGACAGGCTTCTGGCGGTTGGCGCGGGCAGGCCGATCCAGGTGGCCTGGATGAAGGGCCGCAGCCGCGCCTATCGGGATTCCGATCGCGGCCGGTCCGCGCTGGCCGTCGCCTTCAACGACCGCTGCGATGCGATCGTCGCGACCGTGGTGGTGGCGAACAGCCGCCCGCTGGCGGTCGAGAGCGGCGTGCTGGAGTTTCTCAACGGCAACACCATCCGGCGCTGGGCCGAGACGACGCTCGGCCTGTAGGCATCGAGGCCATCGCGCCGGTGGAAAACGTCACGGTGTGTCCGCGAAGCACCCTTGGCGCGGATCATGCATGGTACGAAGGCCCTGCACTGTTGTGGGACCCCATGCCGATCCTCACCATCCGCCATGTCACGAGCTATCACTATCGCCAGCCGGTCGCATTCGGCGAGCACCGCATGATGCTGCGGCCGCGCGACGATGGCGATCAGCGGGTGCTGGTCTCCGATATCGATATTTCGCCGCAGCCGAGCGAACTGGCCTGGACGCAGGATCATTTCGGCAATCATGTCGCGATCGCGCGCTTTGAGCATCGCGCCAGCGAACTGCGCTTTGAAAGCTCGATCTGCGTCGATCACGTGCCGGCCGGCTTTCTGGCGGACGATATTGCGGACTACGCCCGCTCCTATCCCTTCGCCTACGCGGCGGATGACCAGACGGATCTTGCGCGCTTCATCGCCCAGGAGCCGCCGGGGCGCCGCGTCGAGCGCTGGGCGGCAAGCTTTCTGCGCGAGGACGGGACCGCTGACACACATGCGCTGCTCGTCGACATGACACAGTCGATCCGGCGCACATTCCGGCATGGTGCGCGCCACCAGAAGGGTACGCGCACGCCATTGCAGACGCTGGAATTCGAGAGCGGGGCCTGCCGCGACCTCGCGGTGCTGATGATCGCGGGTCTGCGCTCGCTTGGGCTCGCGGCGCGGTTCGTCTCCGGCTACCTCAACATGCCCGATCCGGACGATGACAGCCTCACCGGCGGCAACACCCATGCCTGGGTGCAGGCTTATGTGCCCGGCGCGGGCTGGGTTGATTTTGATCCGTCGAGCGGCATGATCGGCAACGAGAACCTGGTGCGCGTTGCCGTCGTGCATCAGCCGCACGAAGCGATCCCGCTGGCAGGCACATTTATCGGTTTCGCATCGGATCATGTCGCGATGAACGTTGCCGTGAAGGTCTCGGCCGCATGATGCGCAGTGGAACTTTGGCGCCGCGATTTTCTTGAATTACGTCCGCTCTGATTTCCGGGCGGAGCGTTGGGGTACCGGATGAAGATTCGCGCGGGCTACACGATTTCGTACGACTGTCCGCAACCGACGCCGATGATCCTGCAGGTCAGCGTGCATCCGACACGCCAGCCCGACCTCATCACCTGGGACGGCCTGCAGATCAATCCGCCGGTCCCGGCGAATACCTATCACGACACGTTCGGAAATTTCTGCCACGTCATTCGCGCGCCCGCCGGCCGCCTGACGCTCTCGACCGACTTCATGGTGCAGGATAGCGGCGAGCTTGATCCGGTCGTGCCGGACGCGACGGCGCATCCGCTGGAAGAACTGCCGGTGGAGGCGCTGATGTTCGTTCTCGGCAGCCGTTACTGCGAGACCGATCGGCTCTCCGACATCGCGTGGAATACCTTCGGCCATCTGCCGCGAGGCTGGCTGCTGGTGCAGGCGATCTGCGACTTCGCGCACGATCGCATCAAGTTCGGCTACGAGCATGCCAGCCCGAGCAAGACCGCGTTCGACGCCTATACGGAGCAGCGCGGCGTGTGCCGCGATTACGCGCATCTGGCGATCACGTTGTGCCGCTGCATGAATATTCCGGCGCGATACTGCACCGGTTATCTCGGCGACATGGGCACCGAGCCGCCTTACGGTCCGGGCGATTTCGCCGCGTGGTTCGAGGCGTATCTCGGCGGACGCTGGCACATCTTCGATCCGCGCAACAACGTGCCGCGTCTCGGCCGCATCCTGATGGCGCGCGGACGCGACGCCACCGATGTCGCGATGGTAACGTCGTTCGGCCCGTGCACGCTGGTGGATTTCAAGGTGATGACGGACGAAGTGCCGGAGGCGACCGCAGTCTAGTTTTTTCTTTGCGCATGATCTTTTCCGAAAACCGGTGTCCACTTTTCGGGATCATGCGCTAGTCCCGATGATACGGATGCCCGACCAGGATCGTGGTGGCGCGGTAGATCTGTTCCAGCAGCATGATGCGCACGAGCTGATGCGGCCAGGTGAGCGTGCCGAAGGCAAGCCGCAGCGTCGCCTGATCCGTCAGCGTCGGCGCAAGGCCGTCGGGTCCGCCGATCACGAAAACGGTGTCGCGCGCGGCATCGTTCCAGACGCGGAGCCGGCCCGCGAAGGCATTCGAATCGACCGGCTCGCCGCGCGGATCGAGCAGCACGGTCGCGGCATCCTTGGGAATGACGGTGGCGAGCGCGATGGATTCTTCCAGCATGCGCCGCGGCGCATCGCGCGCGCGGCTCTCGGTGATTTCGATCACCTCGAGCGAGCGGATACCGAGCACGCGCCCGGATTTTACGGCCCGCTCGCGATAGCGCTCTGCCAGATCGCGCTCCGGCCCACGCTTGAGCTTGCCCACTGCCGCCACGATGATCCGCATCGCGGCACACTAGACCATGGCGCGATCCGATTGAATCGGATCAGGCGCGAAACTCAGCTCGTGCGCCGTTTGGCTCCAACGCTGCCGGGTTCCCACATCTTTTCCAGATTATAGAAATCCCGAACCTCGGGGCGGAAGACGTGGACGATGACGTCGCCGGCATCGATGAGGACCCAGTCGCAATTCGGCATGCCCTCGACCTTGAGGTGCCGGCAGCCGGCCTTGCGCAGGTCATCGAGCACGCGATCGGCGATCGACCCGACATGGCGCTGCGACCGGCCCGAGGTCACAACCATGGTGTCGGCGAAGGCTGTCTTGGTGCGCAGATCGATGGAGACGGTGTCCTCGGCCTTCATATCGTCGAGGCTCAGGAGGACTTGGCGAAGGGTTTCCTCGGGGCTCGGAAGCGCCTTGGAAACCGGTTCGGGCTTGAAACGGGCCGCCCGGGAGAGCGCAGTCGTGGTCAGGGCTGCTGATCCTTTCGGCTCACTGCCCCGGACACCCTGCCCGGGGCCTACATCCAGCATATGCGTCGTCGGTTAACGGATTCAACCTCTTCGTTGCACCGCAATGCCAATTTCGCGGGATTCCGCGACCTTTATGTGACACTTCGGTCCGCTTTTTCGGTTCACGCCTTGCGCCGCAGCGCCCGCAGGGCGGTCGAGGACAGCGGCGATTTGAGCCCGTGCAGAAACACCCACGCGGGCGGGCGGCGGCCGGGCAGGGTGCTGGCGGCGGCTTCCGGGATACGAAACCGCGCGAGCGCCTGGGCGGCCGGGCTGGCGCTCGCATAGAGGCTCGGGCCGACGCGGTCGACGACGGCAATCGGAACCAGGCGCGCGATGTCGCGCCATTGTTGCCAGCGATGGAAGCCGCGCAGATTGTCGGCGCCCATGATCCAGACGAAATGCACGCCCGGACAGCGCTTCACGAGTGCCGCAATGGTGTCGCGGGTGTAGCGCGTGCGCAACTCGGCCTCGACGCCGGTGACGTCGATACGGGGATGCTGCGCGAGCACTTTGGCAGCCGCGATGCGTGCGGGCAGCGGTGCGAGATCGCGCGTATCCTTGAGCGGGTTGCCTGGCGTCACCATCCACCAGATGCGGTCGAGGCCGAGCCGGCGCATGGCAAGCAGGCAGGCGGCGCGATGCGCGGCATGCGGCGGATCGAACGTGCCGCCGAACAGGCCGATCTTCAAACCCGGAGCATGAGAGGGAAGCCGGATGGAGCCGGAGTCCCGGTGCGTTTCCTCCTCCCATGAGGGAGAGGGGCGGGGTGGGTGCTGTATTGGTTTACTCAACGAAGAAACGCCCCCTCACCCGGCACGCACCACCCCTCTGCCGCAAAGGGGCGAGGGCTACACCGGTGCACGCGCCGTGATCCCGCGCACAAAAAGAATTACCGCCTGATCTGCCCGGTCCCGCGAATGCGATACTTGAACGTCGTGAGCTGCTCGACGCCGACCGGCCCGCGCGCGTGCATGCGGCCGGTCGCGATGCCGATTTCGGCGCCGAAGCCGAACTCGCCGCCATCGGCGAATTGGGTCGAGGCATTGTGCAATACGATTGCGCTATCGACCTCGGTGAGAAATTTGTGCGCAGCGGCCTCGTCCGCCGTCACGATCGCGTCAGTATGATGCGAGCCGTAGCGCTCGATATGCGCGATCGCCGCGTCGACACCGTCGACGACTTTCGCGGCGATAATCGAATCCAGATATTCCGCCGGCCAGTCCTCTTCGCCGGCAGGTTTCACGCGCGCATCGGCCTTTTGCACATCCGCGTCGCCGCGCACCTCGCAACCGGCATCGAGCAGCATCGCGACGAGCGGCTTGAGCATCGCCGGCGCCGCGGCGCGATCGACCAGCAGCGTTTCGGCAGCGCCACACACGCCGGTGCGGCGCATCTTGGCGTTCAGCACGATTGTCTCGGCCATCTCCAGGTCGGCGGCCTTGTCGACGTAGACGTGCACGACACCTTCCAGATGCGCGAATACCGGCACGCGCGCTTCCGCCTGCACGCGTGCGACGAGGCCTTTGCCGCCGCGCGGCACGATCACGTCGAGACTGCCGTCGAGACCTTCCAGCATCATGCCGACGGCGGCGCGATCACGCGTCGGTACCAGCTGGATGCCGTCCTCGGGCAGGCCGGCGGCGCGCAGGCCGATGACGAGCGCCGCATGGATCGCACGCGATGACCGAAAGCTTTCCGAGCCGCCGCGCAGGATCACGGCGTTGCCGGCTTTCAGGCAGAGCGCGGCCGCGTCCGCCGTGACGTTCGGGCGGCTTTCGTAAATGACACCGATGACGCCGAGCGGAACGCGTACACGCTCGATCGTCATGCCGTTCGGCCGCGTCCAGCTTTCCGTCACGGCGCCAACCGGATCTTTCAGGTCGCGCACCACCTCGATGCCCTCGGCCATCGCGGCGACGCCCTTGGGGCTCAGAGTGAGGCGATCAAGAAACGCCACGGTGGTGCCGTTGGCCTTCGTCTCGGCGACATCTTCGGCGTTGGCGGCCAGGATCGCGGTCTCGCTATCGCGGATCGCCCGGGCCATTGCGCCCAGTGCCTTGTCGCGCTGCACCGCCGGCGAGAGGGCGAGCGCCCGCGCGGCGCCACGCGCGCGGCGGCCGAGATCGGCCATCGCGGCGGCGATGCCGGTGCCTTCGATCGATTTCAGCGGCGCGTTCATGACTATCGTCTAGCATGTAGAAAGTGTGCCGAAAACCGGCCAACAAAAAGGGCGCTCGGAGGAGCGCCCTTTGGTGACTTCGCCGTGATGGCGGCGGCTATTCGGCAATCACGATGCCGCGTGCCGGAACGAGGCCGCCCAGCAGCCTGGTGAGATAACATTTAACCGAGTCGTCGTTCTGGTCAGGCGCCCGCCATACCGTCACCTCCGGCGCCAGATCGTCGCTCGGGCCGTGCCAGGCGACGAGATACTCCGACAACCACCCGGCCATCTTGCCGGCTTCGAGCTTGCCGGCGATCGCTTGATGTATATCGAGGTTCATGGGCGGGTCTCCAACTGTGTCCGCCCGTCAACGTTCAGGGCGTGTTCATGTTCCCGCAGCGCACTCGTTAGGCACTGCCTGGAACTGCCTTAATAATAGCCATAGCCACAGACGTTTACGTACCGGAAGCGCCAGCCATAAGGCGTCCAGACCCGGCGCGGCGCCAGGCAGCCGTCGTTGCCATAATAGCCCGCGTAATACGGATAGCCGAGACCCAGGCCGATGCCGAGCCCGATACCAGGACCAAAGCGACGGAAGCCGAAGCCGCGATGGAATCCACCGCCATGGAAACCGTGGAATCCGCCACGAAAGCCGCCGCCCGGACGCGCCGACGCGGCGGTCGAGACGAACGCAAGGCCGATGACCGCGGCGGAAAGCGCTGCGATGATCGATCGACGAAACATCTTTCCAGATTTGAAGAGTGTCATGGGACAAGTCCTCACCTAGAGTGTCAGCCGCCCCCCTCGTACCTTTGATGATAACACCGCGCATGGCGTTTCGATGTCACGATCGCGTTCGAAAAATTCCGGAATGGCTGACATGCGCCGTGCCCGACATTGCGGGAGCCGCGCCGCACGGTAAAACCACCCGCCACCCAGTCGCGGTCTTTCCCACACGTCACCACACGAGTCCGGCGTGCCATCCACTCAACACGAAGCCGCCGACACGACCGCGAGGCTGATGCTCGTGCTGCTCAGCTTTTTCTGGGGGCTCACCTGGCCGGCGATGCGTGTTGCGCTCGGCGAGATCCCGGTGTTCAGCATGCGCACCGTGAGTCTTGGACTGGGCGCCCTGACGCTGGTGGCCGTGGTTGCGGCGCAGCGGCGCAAGCTCATGATGCCGAATGCCACGGCCTGGGCGCATGTGTTCGTCGCGGCTATTCTCAACATTGTGGGTTTCAGCCTGCTGAGCTCATTCGCGTTGCTGCAGGCCGCGACCTCGCGCGTCGCGATTCTCGCCTACACGATGCCGATCTGGGCGGCGCTCTTTGCCTGGCTGGTGCTGGGTGAGCGGTTCAACCGGGCGCGCATCATTGCGCTTGCGCTATGCGTTGCCGGCATGACGGTGCTGATCGCGCCATTGGCGGGCGCCGGAATCCCGATCGGGCTCCTGCTTGCGCTTGGTACCGGTGTGAGCTGGGCTGCCGGCACCGTGTACCTGAAATGGGCGCGCATCGACGCCGACCCGATCGTGGTTGCGGCGTGGCAGCTCGTGACTGGATTTCTGGTCGTCGCCGTCGCGCTCGTGTTCATCGAGGGCGGATTGCATCTCACGCAGGCGCGTCCGCCGGCTGTGTTCGGGATGGTGTTTACCGGTTGGGTCGGATCGGGGGTCGCGTATTTTCTCTGGTTCAAGATCGTCGGGCGCCTGCCGGCGATGACCGCGTCGCTCGGCATATTGAGTACGCCGGTGGTCGGCGTGATCTCGACCGCGGTGCTGCTCGGCGAATGGCCGACCGTATCCGACATGGCGGGCTTCGCGCTGATCTTCGCGGCGTCGGCCTGCGTGTTATTGCCCTCGCGCGAGATCGTGGCGCCGGAACCGGTATAAAGTTACAGAAAACTCAAAGGATCGACATCGACTTCGAGCTTGATGTCGCCGACCCGCTTCGGCGCATCGGCAAGCCACCCGCGCATGTAGGCCGAAAGATCAAACCCGCGCGCCGACTTGATCATGATGCGGAACCGATGTCGCCCGCGCACCACGGCAAGCGGCGCCTCGGCGGGGCCGAGCACGCGCACGCCTTCGACCGTGGGCGACGCGGCCGCGAGACGGCGGCCGAAACCTTCCGTCGCGTGCTTGTCGACGCCGGTGATCAGCAGGCTCGCAAGGCGCCCGAACGGCGGATAGGCGGCGCGCTCGCGCACGGCGATCTCCGAGTCGTAGAACGCCTCGCGGTCCTGCGCGATCAGTGCCTTCATCACCGGATGCTCGGGCTGATGCGTCTGGATATAGCCGACGCCGTGGCCTTCCTCGCGCCCGGCGCGTCCGATCACCTGATGCAGCAACTGGAACGTACGTTCGGAGGCGCGCGGATCGCCCGAGCCGAGGCCGAGGTCGGCATCGACCACGCCGACCAGATTGAGCCGCGGGAAATGATGCCCCTTGGCGACAAGCTGCGTGCCGATGATGACATCGACGCGGCCTTGCTCGATATCGCGGAATTCCTCGCGCATCTTTTCGATCGAGGCGATCAGGTCGCTCGAGAGCACCAGAATGCGCTTGTCGGGAAACAGCAGGCTTGCTTCTTCCTCCAGCCGCTCGACCCCCGGCCCGCAAGCGACGAACGAGTCCGCCGCATGGCACTTCGGGCATTCCTTCGGCAGCGGGGTATTGAAGCCGCAGTGATGGCAGACGAGCTGACGCCTGAAGCGGTGATCGACCAGCCAGGCGTCGCAGTTCGGACAGTTGAGCCGGAAGCCGCAGGCGCGGCACAGCGTGAGCGGCGCATAGCCGCGGCGGTTGAGGAACAGCAAGGCTTGCTGGCCGCGTTCCAGCGCGGTCTTCACCGCGCCGGCAAGGCGCGGCGCGATGAAGCGTCCACGCGGCGGCCCCTCGCGCTTCAGGTCGATCGGCTCGATCGAGGGCTCGCTCTGACCGCCGAAGCGCAGCGGCAATGCGAGGCGATGATAGCGCCCCCGCCGCGCGTTGACTTCGGTTTCCACCGACGGCGTCGCGGACGACAGGATGATCGGGATGTTGGCGATATGCGCGCGCACCACCGCCATGTCGCGTGCATGATAGTGCACGCCATCTTCCTGCTTGTAGGCGGCGTCATGTTCCTCATCGATGACGATCAGTCCGAGATCCCGATAGGGCAGAAACAGCGCCGAGCGCGCGCCGACCACGACGCCGACCTCGCCATCCGCGACTGCGCTCCAGGTGCGGGCACGCTTGCGGGGCGACAATTCAGAATGCCACTCGGCCGGGCGCACGCCGAAGCGCGCCGCGAAGCGATCGAGGAATTGCGCCGTCAGCGCGATCTCGGGCATCAGGATCAGCGTCTGTTTGCCGGCGCGGATCATGTCGGCGACGGCTTCGAAGTAGACCTCGGTCTTGCCGGAGCCCGTAACGCCGTCGATCAGGCTGGCCGAATAGCCGCTGCGGATGGTCTCACGCAGCCTGCGCACGGCCGCGTCCTGACCTTCGATAAAGTCGGGCTGCATGAAATCCGGATCGGGCGCGCGCGCGACCGGCTCAGGCGGCAGCACCAATGTTTCGAGCGTTCCTTCATCGATCAGTCCGTCCACGACCGTGATCGAGGCGCCGGCTTCCTTGGCGGCCTCGTTCTTGGCGCGCAGCATGCCGTCGGCGAGCAGATCGAGCACGCGGCGGCGCGCCGCCGTGATGCGTTGCGGCGCCGGCCCGGCGAGGCGCACGCCGACACGCTCGCGCGCCGGGCCGAGATCGCCCATGCGCAAGGTCATGCGCAGCACCATGCCGCGGGAGCCGAGCGTGTAGTTCGCGACCCAATCGACGAATTTGCGCAGCTCGTCCTTGAGCGATGGATAATCGAGCTTGGAATCGACGTCCTTGAGGCGATTGTGCAGGCCCGGCCGGACCGCGACGTCGTCGGCCCAGACCACACCGAGCGTCGCGCGGGAGCCCAGCGGAACGCTGACGATATCGCCCACCTTGAGGTCGAGTTCGGCCGGCGCGCGATACGAATAGGCGTGATCGAGCGCAACCGGCACCAGAACGTCGACGATGCGCTGCGCCATACGGCCGACTCGTTTTTGGGCTCTTAACAAAGGGTGAAGGAAGCGAGGGGATTATAGGCGGTGTGTCAAGGCGTGAGCCGCATTCACCGGCCTTGTCCTGAGGAGCCCGCCGTAGCCCGCAGGAAGGCATGGCGTCTCGAGGGATGAGGCGACAGAGAGACCGTCATCTATGTCGTCAGCCCGAGAAAGCGAGACCCTGCATTTCGCCTCCGCCGACACCGCCGCGGAGCTGCGGCGCTGGCTGACGCATCTTGGGGCCGAACGGCGGATGTCGCCAAAGACCGTCGAGGCCTATGAGCGCGACGTGCGCCAGTTCCTCGGCTTCTTGACCCAGCATACCGCCGAGCCGGTTACGCTTGCCGCGCTGGCGGCGCTCGAGCCGCGCGACGTGCGCGCCTTCATGGCATCCCGGCGCGCCGGCGGCAGCGGTTCGCGATCGCTGATGCGTACGCTGGCGGGCGCGCGATCGTTCGCGCGTTTCCTGGAGCGTAATGGCAAGGGCAAGGTCGGCGCCCTGATGGCGGTGCGCACGCCGAAAGTGCCGAAGACCCTGCCCAAACCGGTCAATGTCGGTTCGGCCAAGCGCCTCGCCGATACTGACACGCGGGCCGGCGAGGAGCGCGAGCCGTGGGTGCTGGCGCGCGACGCTGCGGTGCTGGCGCTGCTCTACGGCTCGGGCCTGCGCATTTCCGAGGCGCTCGGGCTGAAGCGCGAGGCGGTGCCGGAGCCCGGCAAGGGCGACGTGATCGTGGTGACCGGCAAGGGCAACAAGCGCCGCATGGTGCCGGTGCTGCCGCGGGTGCTGGAGCTGATCGCCGAATATGTCGCGATCTGCCCCTATGACTTGCCCGACCAGAAGCCGATTTTCGTCGGCGCCAAAGGCGGACCGCTCTCACCGCGCATCATCCAGCTCACCATGGCGCGGCTGCGCGGCGCGCTGGGATTGGCCGAAACCGCCACCCCGCACGCGCTGCGGCACTCGTTCGCCACGCATCTCCTGGCGCGCGGCGGCGACCTGCGCACGATCCAGGAGCTGCTCGGCCACGCCTCGCTGTCGACGACGCAGATCTATACCGCCATCGATAGCGAGCAATTGTTACAGGTTTATCGCAGCGCCCATCCAAGGGCATAGGATGCGCTAGTTTCCCTTGCGTTGCCGCGGAAGTTCGTTCAATCGTCGCCTGGGAACAACGGAGGCGGCGATGAGCGCGCACGAAAATCTCGAGCATGCCGAGCACGCGCAGCATGCGGCGCATGAGGGCGGGCACAACAAGCAGATCGCGCTGATCATCTCGGTGCTGGCGCTGTTCCTGGCGTTCTCCGAGACGTTCGGCAAGAGTTCGCAGACGGCGGCTCTGAATTTCCAGATCGAAGCTTCGAACCTTTGGAATTTCTTCCAGGCGAAAAACATCCGCCGCACCGCCATCATCGTGGCCTCGGAGTCGGCGAAGATCGAAGCCGCGACCGCGGACGGGCCGCGCAAGGCCGCGATTGAAAAGCAGATCGGTGAATGGACCAAGACAGCGGCGCGCTATCAGTCGGAGCCCGAAGCCGGGGGTGGCAAGGGCGAGGGCACGCGCGAGCTGTCCAGGCGTGCGCAGGAGATGGAGAAAGAACGCGATCTCCAGCTCAACAAGTACCATAACTTCGAATTCGCCTCGGCGGCGTTCCAGATCGGCATCGTGATGGCCTCAGCGGCCGTGATCACCGGCATGATGGCGCTCGCCTGGGCGGCGATCGGGATCGGGCTGATCGGCGTACTGTTCACCACCACGGGATTTGTGATGCCGACGTTCCCGCACGACATCCTGCACTTCGTCGAGGGGCTGTTCGGGTCGCACGGCGGCGAAGTGCATCACTGAAAGACCGCAACATTACTCCGCCGGCTGCGTCTGCACGCGGCGGCGGATGCGCGCGAGGCGCCGCAGGAGGCGGCTCCGGCGACCGGGCTTCATCAGCCAGAACCAGCGGCGCGCGCGCTGCCTGAGCGCCGCGAGCCATTCCTTGATACGGTGCCGGATCGGGTCGGTGATGGCGTGTGCCTTGGCGAGCCAGACCAGCATCAATTCATAGAGCCAGCGGAACCAGGCCATCTGCAGCAGCTTGGGCTTGGTGACGTCGAAAATGAAGGCCGTGACGCCGAGGCCGAGCAGTTTCGCCAGCACCAGGATGAAGATCGCCGCGGCCCACTGATGCTGGACGATGAAATAGACTTCGAGGAATTTCAGCGGCAGCAGGACGATGAACGGCACCACGAACACGATCAGCACCGCCCAGGGCGGCAGCTTTTCGACCAAGGCGGCAAGCTGCGTCTTGAGCTTGTCCAGCGGGACAAGGTCGACGACCCAGGCGATCGCGGCGCGCAAGTGATCCCACAGCCAGGCTTCCACCAGGAAGACGACGGCGAGCAGAAACCACAGCGGCTTGAGAACGCGACGCATTGTGAGGCCCATTCAGCCTTAGTTGCGTCAAGATATGGCGCGGTTCAGCGGTTCCGGCAATATTGCCGGGGCATGACGCCGCAGGTCACATATGGATCGGGCGCTTGGCGACCGCCAGCGCGGCTTCCTTGACGGCCTCCGAGAGGGTCGGATGGGGATGGCAGGTCCGCGCGATGTCCTCGGCCGAGCCGCCGAATTCCATCGCGACCGTCGCCTCCGAAATCATGGTGCCGGCATCGGCGCCGACAATGTGCACGCCGAGCACGCGGTCGGTCTTGGCATCGGCCAGGATCTTCACGAAACCCTCGGTGGTGTGATTGACCTTGGCGCGGCCATTGGCCGTGAAGGGAAACTTGCCGGCATTGTAGGCGATGCCTGCGGCTTTGAGCTCTTCCTCGGTTTTGCCGACCGAGGCCACTTCCGGATAGGTATAGATCACGTTCGGGATCGCGTCGTAGTTCACATGACCGGCCTGGCCGGCGAGAATTTCGGCGACCGCGATACCCTCGTCCTCGGCCTTGTGGGCCAGCATCGGCCCGGCGATCACGTCACCGATGGCGTAGATGCCCGGCACGTTGCTGGCGAAATGCGCGTCCACGGTCACCCGGCCGCGCTCCATCGCAACGCCGGCCTCCGCGAGCCCGAGCCCGTCGGTGTAGGGCACGCGGCCGATCGCGATCAGCGCGACATCGGCTTCGATCGTCTCGGCGGCGCCTCCCGCGGCCGGCTCGACGCTCGCCTTCAAGGTCTTGCCGGACGCATCGATGGCGGTGACCTTGGAGGACAGCTTGAACGCCATGCCCTGCTTGCCGAGGATGCGCTGGAACTGCTTGCCGACCTCAAGATCCATGCCGGGCAGGATGCGATCGAGGAATTCCACCACGACGACCTCTGCGCCGAGGCGGCGCCACACCGAGCCGAGCTCAAGCCCGATCACGCCGGCGCCGACCACGAGCAGCTTCTTCGGAACGGCCTCGAGCGTGAGCGCGCCGGTCGACGACACGATGCGCTTCTCGTCGATCTCGATGCCTTTGAGCCGCGTCACATCCGAGCCGGTCGCGATGACGATGTTCCGGGTCTCGACGCTCTCGGTCTTGCCGCCGGCGCCTTTCACCTCGATCTTGCCCGGCGCGACGATGCGGCCATGACCGATGAAGGCGTCGATCTTGTTCTTCTTGAGCAGGAACGCGACGCCGTTGACATTGCCGGCAACGCCCTCGTCCTTGAACTTCATCATCGCGGGCAGATCGAGCTTCGGGCCCATGATCTTGATACCCATCTTGGCGAAGGAGTGCCCGGCCTCCTCGTAGAGTTCTGACGCGTAGAGCAGCGCCTTGGAGGGAATGCAGCCGACGTTCAGGCAGGTGCCGCCGAAGGTCTTGTCCTTCTCGACCACCGCGACCTTCATGCCGAG